>DFCG01000073.1:38684-52019 GCA_002367455.1 Acinetobacter sp. UBA3060
GAACAATACAAAGACAAACTGGTATTACGTCCACAGGAAATTTCAAACCATCCTGAACTGGTACGTCGTTTAGGTATTATCGGCATCAACACTGCACTTGAGTTTGATATTTACGGTAACGTGAACTCAACTCACGTATGTGGTACCAAAATGATGAACGGTATTGGTGGTTCAGGTGACTTCGCACGTAATGCCCACTTGGCGATCTTCGTAACCAAATCAATCGCGAAAGGTGGCGACATCTCTTCTGTAGTGCCGTTTGCTTCACATATCGACCATGCAGAACATGATGTTGATATCCTAGTAACTGAACAAGGTCTTGCGGATCTTCGTGGTTTGGCTCCGCGTGAGCGTGCACGTGCAGTAATTGATAACTGTGCGCACCCAATGTACCGCGATGCGTTGAATGATTACTTTGACCGTGCATGTGCAAAAGGCGGCCATACCCCTCATCTTCTTCGTGAAGCGCTTTCTTGGCACTCAAACTTCGAAGAAAATGGTCACATGCTTGCTGTTGAAGCTGCAGTAAAAACTGCATAATTGACTGCATTCACAAAACGCCCTATGGGGCGTTTTTTTATGGCATTTTTATATTTTTTTTGAATAGTCAGAACCTGATTATATTAAGGAAGCCATCTGGCTATCACCTACTCTTTCTTCTTTTATTTATCCTGCCGATCTGCTGTAGAAATACACTTCTGATGCTCAAGGGCTTTAAATTCTGATTCTTCACCCTCATACTTGAACACAAGAGCAAAATTAGAGACATGACATGCGCGTAGATATCTGGTCAGATGTGGTTTGCCCCTTCTGCTATATTGGTAAAAAACGTTTAGAAGCTGCTGCACAAGAAGCAGGTATTGAGCTAGAAGTACATTGGCACAGTTTCCAGCTCGATCCTGAAGCACCGGTACGTCAGGAAATTTCTAACTCTGAGCGTCTGGCGCAAAAATATGGCCGTACTGTGGCTGAAGTCGAAGAAATGCAGCGCAATATTGCTGAAATGGCCAAAGCCGAAGGTATCGAATTTAACTGGGAAGGTGCCAATTCAGGCAATACCTTTAATGCGCATCGCCTGATTCACCTGGCGCAAAGCAAGGGTCTGGGCAATGAAGCACAGGAAGCATTCTTCTATAGTTATATGACCCAAGGTCTGGCGATTGGAGAACGTGAAACGCTGGAAGATGTCGCAGCGCGTATCGGCCTCAATCCGGTCGAAGTCGATGATCTGTTGGATTCGGAGGAATATGCTGATTTCGTCAAATTCGATCAGGAAGTGGCACACGAACAACTCAAAGTGACTGGTGTGCCTTTCTTTGTTTTTGATCAACGTGTGGCATTGGCAGGCGCGCAGCCTAAAGAAGTTTTCCTGCAAGTATTTGAAAAAGCGCTCGATACATCAACCAACAGTCAGGCAGCACAGTGCTCACCAGAAACGTGTGACACGCCAGACCAAGCTAAATAAAACAACGTTCAATAAAAAAACCCCATTTTAAATGGGGTTTTTTTATTTGTTATTGAATGGCATTCGCTTAATCAACCAGAAAACTAATTTTTAAATTGACACGATATTCCGTGATTTTATTTTCTTTAATGACAACCTTCTGTTCATTGATCCAAGCACCTTGTACATTTTTGACCGTTTCTGTGACTTTTTGAATGCCCGTTTGAATCGCATCTTCAAAGCTTTTATTGCTGCTTGAATTGACTTCTACCACTTTTGCAATTGCCATAATAAAACTCTCAGCATGAAAATGAATGGAATTCCATCTTAGTCCATTCTCAGAAGATTGCAGCAGCCCGTAAACAAGCGATAGCAAAAACTTACATGGATTGAACAAAGCTCGAAATTCAATCTTAAATTGGCAGATCAAAAACACATCGCCGCTTGTTTTGGCACTCGATCAAGTCCAGATTCTCATCGCCAAAACAAAGCATAAAGTCCTGTAAAATCATAAAAATCAAACTAGAGTAAATACACTAATTTATTGTTTTATAGAGTAATTTATCTAAAATTTACTGCCTGAATTTGCCGAATCTATCATTTTATATTAAGTCTTATTTGCTATTATTTCACCCGAATTAAGTTTAAATATTCTCCTCTGTTCAAGTCATTGAACACTCTGATATTAAAGGTCATCCTATGAATGCTCTTAAATTTGCTTTCGCAGCAACCGTTATGGCTTTTTCTGTTCAAGCGTCTGCACAAATGGCGCAAGTGGTTCATCTGCCAGACTTTCCAGCGACTAAAGC
The DNA here is from genome assembly GCA_002367455.1 of Acinetobacter sp. UBA3060. GTDB lineage: Bacteria > Pseudomonadota > Gammaproteobacteria > Pseudomonadales > Moraxellaceae > Acinetobacter. The sequence goes on from DFCG01000073.1 coordinate 40,938, forward strand.
ACCTGCTGAAACAGTAAATACAGATGCTGCGACTGTAGCAACTGAAAAAACAGCTTAATGTAAAGCTGTTTTTCATTAAAACAGGCTGATTGATTCAGCCTGTTTTTTTTTGATCATATTGAACACATTCAGTGTGAAAGATGCACGACTCTAAAAAAATATCGACTATTTCCTACTCTCATTTTTTTCTATTGATTTTTATCACTTTTAATTAAAAAAATTGTTTATAAAACACTCAAAATAGATCACTATTTTATGTGATCTCTGCTTATAATTGCAGCAATATAAATAGATTAATGATAAGAAAATTCTTTATGCATGAACTTCAGGCATTGGTACAGGGCAAAATTCCGCCTCAGTCAGTTTCTATTGATTATTTAATTGAAATGGCAGAAAACTATACAGACTCAAATTCTGCTGAATACAGACTGGTCGAGCTGGCGGTTAACATTGTACTGGCACAAACCCTGGATAAAGCACTGAAACATCTCTAGAGATCAAAAAATGAATGCTTTAGAAAAAGCACACTTAATTAAAGAACTACATGGACTGGCGCAGCAACTGGAGCATAAAGTCCTGCCTTTCTATGAAATTGCCCGTTCTAAAAAAAGGATACGCGATATTTTTAATCTGTGTGATGAGCCTATTTTCAAAACCCAGATTTCAGCATTTAAAGCCCGCACTCAGCCTGAACTTGTCGCCTACCAATTTTCTGCTAACACGTCTTATCATCTAAGCTTTCGTGGCTATTTCACCGAAGTCTTGGCGCTGGAACAAGCATTGTCTGCCCATCCGGATTCTGGCTGGGCAGTTTTACATCATCCTGAACGTGGCTGGCAAATCTGGCTGATTCCGGCCCCCCAATCTCCTGCCCTGCACAGCCAATGGGCTGAATTGCAACACTGCTATATCTGGCTGTTGCAACAACAGCAGCAATTTTCTTGTCTGCAACAGGATCCCCCCTTGATCGTTCCTGCCTTATCCTTAAACGAAGCTGAAACCAGCTGCAATTCTGTGGAAACAACCAAATATCATCGGGGACGGCCGCGCGCAAGAATCCATACATTAGAACTACGCCGCCCAGATGAGTCAACCAATCAGATACTGACTGAACCCAAGGAACTAAATCCTCAACTAAAAGCTGAAATGACAATAACGAAAATTCCGCAAGAACAGATCACAGTCTCCGAATTGATTCAATTCCCTGCACAGATTCAACTAGGTGAACTAAACGCCCATGTATACCCTTTAGGCTTAGAAGAAACCAATATCCAGCGGCTCTGTGCTTTAGAAGTGACTGAGAATATCGAGCATCCTGCCTATTTGGATATCGCACTGTATTATGCAGCAGAAGATAATTGGCAGGCACGTCAGGTTTATTTGGTTGAACAACTGAATCTGCAAGGCCAGTTTGTTAAATATCTGATGCTCTTAGGGGTACCGAGTCAGTTGCAGGCTCACTATTGTATTCAACATTGGCTCAGCCATCATCAACGCCAGGCTGCTGCGATTAAATCACTGGCCTGGTCTGTTATAAGCATCAGGTTCATGCAACTCGAGCTTTTTTCAACGGCTTACTTGCAGCAGGCTGAAACAGTCTGGACACAGCCAGATTACCATCCATTTATACCCGCACAGTCCATTCAAAAGCAGAAATTTATCTCGTTTAAAGAAGCTGCTGCGGATTTTTCTACCCCAGTGCTTTTGCTACAGGAACATCAAAAAATCCGAGTGATTCATGGTGAAAAACGCATCTCTCTCGCAGAGGATGAGCTGGCCTATTCATACATCTTGCTGCAACGCGACAAACAGCTAAATTGGCAGAATATTCACAATATTATTTTAACAATGCCACAACCCATTCGGGTATTAGAGCTTTATCGGGAAATTCAGGCTCAAATGATTGAATAATTGCTGTTATTTTGTAGCTTTAACTTGCTTTTTAAGGCCGTTTTTTAGAAAACTACAGCTGAATATAAGAATACAAGAGCAACAAATATCTCATGCAAATAAACAGGATTACTCAAATTTTACTGCTCTCTCTGGGCTTAGGAATGAGTGGTAGCATGTCTTGGGCCAATTCAGTCACAACTGCTCCTGCCAGTCCAACGAATATAGAGCCAAGCCGATCAGGCTTGCTGGATCAGATTCCACGTTTGATCGATGCAACACCCACCGTTTTGCCGGAGCAATCAAGTGTCGCCATCGTTCCATCCACGCTAGAGACAGAAAATTATTCATGGGCGGATCAAAAACAGAAAGGCCTCCGCGAATGGGCCGATCGTACTGCGCATAAAATTGATAACTGGTTTGGTGAAACCGATCCAGATCAGCCAGCTGCAGCCACATTACGGATCATTTTAGATAATCGCTGGGATGAATATGAAGGCTATGAGATTAAACCCCGAATCCGCGGCAAGATCAAACTTCCAACCTTGGAACAAAAGCTGAGTGTGGTTTTTGGTGATGACAGTCTGGACAATGAATTAGACAGGAATGTCGCGATTACCAATGAAAATCCTGCCACTTCCGGAGATAAACGTCTGGATACTAAACGTGCACGTGAAGATAACAGCTCTTTTGCCTTACGTTGGTCAGAATGGTCAGATCGCATTCCTTTCGAAACCGATCTGGATTTGGGCCTACGTTCTGGCGATGATATTTACCTGCGTGTCAAAGCCAGTAAGGACTGGACACTGGAAAATGACTACTCTTTTCATGCCGAACAGATTTATCGCTACGGCATTCAGAGTGAAAACTATTTACGGACCAATCTGGAACTAATCCACGCCCGTCCCAATCAGGCCTTTTTCTCCAATCAGCTCAGTCTGACTTATGCAGATGATCAAGACGACGATCTGACCTGGGACAACTACACCTTTAGGCAACATCAGTTTTTTCAGGATAACCGTTTTAGTTATGGCATTTATACCGGTGGTTATTTGAATGATAAGGATCTGCGTCTCAACCGCTGGGGTCCCTATGTGTCCTGGAGACAACCTTTTTTACGTGAATGGTTTTTTGTCCAGACCGACCTGAACTATTTGAATGATCATCGCGAAGATCGTGATCACTATGTCGGGGCCTTGGTACGTTTAGAAGCATTGTTTTAAACTGAATGATGCTGGAAAATATAAAAGCCCATCATTCATGGGCTTTTTTCAATATTACTGAGGCAATCAGCGCGGTAAGTATTAGCTGGTTTTATTCAGGATAATACGATCACTGCGTAGCACACGTTTTTGCTGCAATGAGGGTTGCTCCATCACTGGCATATTGAAGCGAATACGATCGCTACGTTGCACACGTTGTGGTTTTGCTGCCTCTACTTTCGCAACTTTATAAAAACTGATTCGATCTGTGCGTACCACTTTTTCTGCAGCAGGTGCCGCTAGACTAAACTGGCTCATCGACATCAGAATTACAGCGCCCATACTGATCATCAGCTTAGATTTCATAACATTCTCTCTCCTTACTTTATGATCGTAATTATAAATCAAAAATTAATTAACAATCTAAAGTACAGATTAATAGTTCGAAGGTATTTCTTTTATCCTCTCTATCGTTTCTCCAGATCATTTCTAGAATTGAAAAATGAAGCAGGCATAAAAAATCCCTCCGAAGAGGGATTTTCTCATTCAATACATCAGCACTTAAGCAAGCAGCAAACTATTAATCCGCTTGACATATTCAGCAGGATTTTCTGGTAATCCGCCTTCTGCAATCACTGCCTGGTCAAAGATCACATTGGCCAGATCATCAAACTGCGCCGAGCCATCCAGTTTTTTCACCAACGGATGTTCCGGGTTGATTTCCAAAATCGGCTTGATATCCGGCACAGGTTGGCCTGCATCTTTCAGCATACGAATCAGCTGCGGAGACAACTCACCTTCTCCAGTCACCAGACAAGCCGGAGAATCGACCAGACGCGTCGTCACCCGCACTTCTTTGGTCTTGTCTTTTAATGAATCCGTCAACTTATCCACCACCGGTTTAAACTGGGCTGCGGCGTCTTCAAGGGCTTTCTTCTCTTCGGCATCCTGAAGGTCACCTAAGTCAACTGCACCTTTCGACACGTTTTGCAAAGGCGTACCATCGAACTCATTCACAAAGTTCATCGCCCATTCATCCACGCGTTCAGTCATCAACAGAACTTCAATGCCTTTTTTCTTGAACAGTTCCAGTTGCGGTGAATTTTTCGCAGCATTCAGGCTATCTGCAGTCACATAATAAATGGCTTTCTGGCCGTCTTTCATGCGTGCTTTATAGTCTGCCAATGACGTGCTAACTTCATCATTGGTCGAAGTCGCATAACGCAGCAGTTTCAAGATACGTTCACGGTTACTGAAATCTTCACCCAAACCTTCTTTCAATACTGAAGCAAATTCCTGATAGAAAGTCTTAAAGTTTGCCTGATCTTTTTCATCTTCAGATTTAGCCAGATTATCCAAAATGGTCAGGATACGGCGGGTATTGCCTTCACGGATGGTTTTTACATCACGGCTTTCTTGCAGTAATTCACGACTCACGTTCAATGGCAGATCGGCACTGTCCACCACACCCTGTACAAAGCGCAGATAGTTTGGAATCAGGTTATCTGCATCATCCATAATGAACACACGTTTCACATACAGTTTGATACCCGCTTTGGATTCACGGGTGAAAATATCATGTGGCGCTTTGCTTGGAATATATAACAACTGGGTATATTCAGTGCTGCCCTCAACCCGGTTATGCGCCCAGGCCAATGGCGCTGCGAAATCATGGCTTAAGTTCTTGTAGAACTCGACATACTGCTCTTCAGTGATTTCAGACTTGTTACGAGTCCATAATGCGCTGGCCGAGTTAATGGCTTCCCACTCATCGGTTTTGACATACTGGCCACCTTTAGATGTTTCACCTTCAGCCGCTTCTTCTTCCTGCCAGACTTCTTTTTGCATCTGGATTGGTAGGCTGATGTGGTCTGAATATTTATTGATAATCTGCTTCACTTTATAGCTTTGCAGATAATCCAGCGCATCGTCACGTAAGTGCAGAATAATATCGGTACCACGTCCTTGTTTCGTGATCTGTTCAACTTCGAACTCACCGGTTCCGCCACTGATCCAGCGCACCCCTTCAGAGACATCTGTGCCAGCACGACGGGATTCTACCGTGATCTTGTCAGCGACAATAAAACCGGAATAGAAACCGACACCAAACTGGCCAATTAGCTGGGCATCAGCCTTTTGATCGCCGGTCAGTTTGGACATAAAGTCTTTGGTGCCTGATTTGGCAATAGTCCCTAAATTATCAATAGCTTCCTGTTCGCTTAAGCCGATCCCGTTATCTGAAATGGTAATGGTTTTATTGTCTTCATTCAGACTGACACGAACGCGCAGATCCGGATCATTTTCATAAAATTCGGGATGGTTAATCCCTTCAAAACGTAATTTGTCGCATGCATCTGAGGCATTCGAGATCAATTCGCGTAGGAAAATTTCAGGGTTTGAATAAAGCGAATGGGTCACGAGATGTAGTAACTGAGCCACTTCAGCCTGGAAACTATGTTTTTGTGCGCTAGACTCGCTCATTAATCACTCCTTTTATTTTAAATACAGGTCAATACTGTTGCCTATATGAATGGAGTGAGTTACTAAATTTTCAATAGCCAGTTGTATATTTTTTCTCAAGATATTTTATAAAGGATCTCTTGATCTAAAATGACTTGGATTTGTAAAGGCTTAGGTTTAAGGCTTAATAAGGCCCAAGCTTATAAATACGTTGAAATTGCAGGTCTATTTGCTGCTGACGCATATTATAGACCTGACTCAGACAGGACACAGATTCCTGACAGCGGTCACGGAACTGTAGCCATTTCACCTGATCACGCTGGATCACCGAACGGGTTCCCATAGGCACCATACGGCGTAAAATATGATAGCTGGTACTCATCTTGACATCGGCATCATTGAGCAGACGATGTTCACAAATCGCTTTCTCTGTCACGGTTTCAGCTTTCTGACAATCAAAACTTGCCGCATAGGCAGACCCTGCCAGCAGGCTGAAGAAGATCACAATACCTTGGCTTAAAAACTTCATGCTGATCTTCCTTATTATTCAATTATTAAGTCGTATTCAATTAATATTTACTTTATTCGTTTTAATATAGTTGAACATTGCCGATCTGCTCAATTTCAATAAGTTATAAATCGTTGTTATTTTGAAAAAAAAGCCTCATTCAAGATGAGGCTTTTTTGTTGAGCAAGGCTAGAATTTAGAACTTGTAGCTATAACCGATCGTATAAACCCAAGGATCAATATTCAAGTCGAATTTAGTATTATCAGCATCATCTAAAGTCACTTCAGGACTCAAATCTGCATAGCGCACGTCAGCAAATACTCCCCAGTTTTTGGCATCGGCTGGCTGATAATTAAAGCCGACTTGACCTGCCAAACCAAACTCTTCTTTCACGTCTTTAGCCAGACCTTCTTCATCCCAAGCAATAAAAGCTGTGCCACCTACGCCAATATATGGTGTAAAGCGTGTTGCATTTTTAAAGTTATATTTAGCGGTAATTGTGGGTGGCAGATGTTTGATCTTAGCCACCTTACCTACACCTTGAAGAGAAATGTCATGGTTAAACGGGGTAGCCAATAATAATTCTGCCGAGATATTGTCATTAAAGAAGTATTCAACCGATGGCGTAAAACCATATTCCTGATCGGCTTCTACGACTAAACCTGGTGCAATTTCAGTGTCACTTGATGGTGCTAAAGAACTGGCACCGACTTTCACCTGCCATTGACCTGCCATCGCAGATGCAGAAAGACCCATTAATGCAATTATAGCAGCTTGCTTTAACATTTTAAAATACCCCACAGGAAGAATAATTATTAAGAAAATAAATCTTAATTAATAATAAACACGAGGGAAAATAATATGCAATAAGTATTATAAAACTAATTTTTAATTATTATTTAAACTACTGATTTAAAAAGTTATTTATTTTAAATTGACTGAATTAGTTGGTTTTAAATACCAAGTATATTAATCAGATAAATATGAATTTATTCAGACTAAAATAATCAGGTTTATATTAATTTTTATTTAAAAATATATTTTAAATACATCTTATTGTTTATTTTAAATCCAGATAAATCTGCTCCAATAGATATCAGAGCAGATTGAAATTGACTTACAGAACCATGGCTGCAATCCAGCCAAAAATCATCAACGGAATATTGAAGTGAATGAAGGTTGGAATCACACTGTCCTTCATATGGTCATGCTGACCATCCATATTTAAACCCGAAGTTGGGCCCAAAGTTGAATCCGAAGCTGGAGAACCGGCATCCCCCAAAGCTGCTGCAGTCCCGATAATTGCAATAGTCGCAGCCGGGCTAAAACCAAACTGGATACACAGCGGTACATAGATGATGGCCAGAATCGGCACGGTTGAAAATGATGAACCAATGCCTAGGGTAATCAACAGGCCGATGAGCAACATCAGGAACGCTGCCAGTGCCTGACTGTCACCAATCCAGTTGACCGATGCTTCGACCAGTGCAGGTACCTGATTGGTCGCTTCAATCACGGCGGCAAAACCTTGTGCTGCAATCATGATAAAGCCGACCAGCGCCATCATGCGCATACCGGTAATGATCACATCATCCGCTTCTTTCCATTTGAAAATGCCAGCACAGCTGAGAATCGCGACACCGACTAAACCTGCCAGAATCATTGAATCTGAATACAGCTGTACAGCCAATGTGGCTACAACTGCAAGACCGGCCATCCAGATGGTAAATTTCGAAATTTCAGGTTTAAGGTTTTGCTCTACTCCAAGTTCAGCAGAAATACTTTGCTGCTCTTCGATATGAATATCTTTATAGAGACGTGGTTTACGGTAAGAGAAGAAAATGGCAATCAACAACCCGACCAGCATGCCAATGACCGGAATGACCATTGCAGATGGAATCTGATCATAAGTAATTTCAAAACCATAAGGCTTACCAAAGGTATTGATGTTATGCCCCAGAATATCATTCAGGAAGATCGCGCCAAAACCGACTGGAATGAGCATATAGGTGGCAACCAGACCAAAGGTCAGCAAACAGGCCACCAAACGGCGATCCAGTTGTAAATGGTTAAATACAATCAATAGCGGCGGAATCAGTACCGGAATGAAGGCAATATGCACGGGAATGACGTTCTGCGAGAACACGGCTGCAATAGCAACCGTGAAGAAGATCAGATATTTCACCCGGTTTTGCGCTTTAAAATCGGCCTCACCTTTTAAGGTGCTGATCATTTTATAAGCCAGTAAATCCGGTAAACCCGAACGCGCCAGAGCCAAAGCAAATGCACCTAAAATACCGTAAGCCAAGGCAATTTTGGCACCACCACCCAAACCATTGTTAAACGCGTCCAAGGTTCCCTGCAGGCCCAGACCTGCCAATAAACCACCTGTAACAGCACCAATGACCAGGGCAAAAACCACAGGTACACGTGCCAACGAGAGTCCGAACATGACTCCAATAGCAGCAAGAATTGCGAACATAATGAATCGGAATAGAGAGAAAGCGGCTATTTTATCAGAAAATGCGGATAAAAATTCCGCCACTTTTTTCTGGTCGGGTCATGTTTCGCGGAGTGGCCTGTCAATGAATGTCAGCAGATTTACGCTGAATAAACTCATCAATCAATTGAGCCACTTGCTCCGGTTGACTCAGGATCGCCCAGTGATTGGCAGCCAGTTCTACTTTCGAGAAATCATCCACCCATTTTGACATTTCATCAACCAGATCTGGCCCGACAAACTGGTCATATTTCAGCACAATCGCCTGTACCGGACAGATGGCAAAACGCTGCCGTGGTTGAGCTAAGCGTGGCAAAAAATTGGCCCGATACAGGTTCACACCATATTTGCCATCTTTGACAATATGCGGGTTGAGTGGCAGATCATCGTGTCTTTCCAGTTGCTGCACGATCTTGCCCCAACGCTGCGGATTAAAAAAATTCCAGGCCAACGGCGCCACTAAAGGCAACTGAAACATCGCGATATACCAAGATTTGCTCATTTGCTTTAAAAATTTTGCTTTGTTTTGCTGGAACTGTTCACGCATCCAGAAAGCGGCATGATCCAGACATGGCCCAGATAAGGTGCTATAAGACAGAATTCGCCCTTTAAAGCGTGGATCGGTGACAGATTCCCAGGACTGAATTGAGCCCCAGTCATGCGCAGCCAGATGAAAAGCTCGATTCGGCAATACCTTATTCACCACCTCTTCCAGATCCTGACTTAAACGGGCCAAGCGGTAATCGGAGATTTTTTTGGGAATACTGGACTCCCCTGCGCCCCGGACATCATAAGTCACCACAAAATAATCCTGACTCAAATGAGCAATGACTGGCTCCCAAACTGCTTGATGATCAGGATAGCCATGAACCAGTACCAAGGCTGTTTGTTCGGGTTGTCCATAAGTTTTGACACAGAGACACTGCTGATCCGTGGTATCGACCCATTGCACTTGTGTTTCCATCTTTTGATCCTGTTTTTATTATTGACCACTTAGTTTATAAATCGGCATGATTGATCAATGCCAGCGCATTTTTGTTGCTCTAGTATGCATAATCACAGCCGCAAAAAGAATGTCAGTATGAGCCTATTCCAGAAAATTCAAAAACTGCCTCTGGTTTCAAAATTTATTCTGAACCGCTATGCCCCTTATCGTGGTGCAGGCATTGAAATTAATAAGATTGATTTTAATAATTATCACGTTCGGGTCAAAATGCCGCTGACCCGTAAGAACCAAAATATTGTCGGTGTGCATTTTGGTGGCAGCCTGTATTCGATGGTCGATCCCTTTTACATGTTATTGCTGATGCATCATTTGGGGCCGAAATATCTGGTCTGGGATAAAGGCGCCAGCATTCAGTTTTTGGCACCGGGTCGCGGCACAGTGGTGGCGGATATTCGGATTTCTGCTGAAGAAATTACCACGATTATCAATCTGGCGGCCGATAATGCGCCAGTGTATCGACATTATCAGCTGAATATTTATGATGAAGCCGGGGTCAGAATTGCTGAGGTAGAGAAAACGGTCTATATCCGGCGGAAACAGAGCAAAGGGAAAATTAACGCTCCTAAATAAGATAAAAGCGCCACATTGGCGCTTTTAAATCTAGATGAATCTGAAGTAACTTTCGACTTAACGACGACGGTTATCCTGTTCAATCGCAGCACCGGCACCACCACCGATTGCACCACCAATTGCAGCACCCGCATTACCACCGAAGATGCTTTTACCGACTGCTGAACCAACAGCACCACCTACACCACTATAGGTCGCATTACGGTTTGAACCGCCTTGGGATTTACTACCCACTGCCGCACCGGCACCACCACCCACAGCTGCACCAACGCCACCGCCGACTTTATTACCGACACCACCACCCACTGCACCACCAAGGGCTGCAGCACCGATCCGTTGCTCATTGGCAGACATACTTTCACAACCCGCCAACATAAAGATGGAAAGAGTGGCAACTGCCATAACACCCATTAATTTTTTCATGACCTTGGCCTTCCTGTCTTGCTTTATTTAAGCTTATCTTCATTTTATGAAACTAAAATCTGTAGCGTGTTACTTCTCTCGGTATTCCTGCTGAGTTTTGTAAATATCAATGGATTATTCTTCTGTTCAAGATGTCTTATTTATAAATTTCAGACAAAAAAAGACGCCCGAAGGCGTCTCTTTTCTCAGCTTTAACTCGAATTAGAATTCTTCGTTAAATGCCTGGCTTAGAGCTTGGTCTACATCAGAGAAATCATTGTGCAGTTCAAATTCTGCAGCTTCTGCTTCTTGACGACGACGCTCCAAGTGGTAAGCCAAACCTGTACCCGCTGGGATCAGGCGACCTACAACCACGTTCTCTTTCAAGCCGCGTAAGTCATCTTCTTTACCTGTTACAGCCGCTTCAGTTAACACACGCGTGGTTTCCTGGAACGATGCAGCAGAGATGAACGAGTCAGTAGAAAGCGATGCTTTCGTAATACCCATCAATTGACGTTCAAACTTCGCAGGGAACTTGTTTTG
>DFCG01000073.1:52024-54127 GCA_002367455.1 Acinetobacter sp. UBA3060
AGCGCAACTTCGCCTTTCAAACGCAAGATATCGTGCGGGTTCTGTGGACCATCAGAAATAGTTTCACCACGGTTCACATGTTCGCCTTCGAACACGTTAATCGTACGCCATTTCGGAATCAACTCTTCATAAATCTCAGAGCCATCATCCGGCGTAATCACCAGACGGTTCTTACCTTTGGTCTCTTTACCAAAGCTTACAACACCCGACACTTCTGCAAGGATTGCGTGCTCTTTCGGCTTACGTGCTTCGAACAAGTCAGCTACACGCGGCAGACCACCGGTAATATCACGGGTACGTGAAGTTTCTTGTGGTACACGACCGATAACATCACCGACACCAATCGTTTCGCCATCACGAACAGAAAGAATCGTGTTCTGTGGCAGGAAGTAGAACTGTTCGCCACCATCAACGGTATCNNGTTGACATACCTGTTGCATCATCAGTTTTAGAAGTAACCGTCACGCCATCAGCAATCTGGCTGAAACGTACTTTACCAGCAACTTCTGTTACCAATGGATGTGTATGCGGATCCCAAGTCGCCACAATACCGCCTGCTTCTACAGCTTCGCCATCTTTCAGCAAGATAGACGCACCGTAAGGAAGTTTATAGCGCTCGCGCTCACGACCTAAATCATCCGCAATACCGATTTCGCCTGAACGTGAAGTCGATACCAAGTGACCTTTGGCATGTTGTACTGTTTTCACGTTGTGGAAACGTACTGTACCTTGGTTACGAACCTGTACGCTGTTTGCAGCAGAAGTTCGGCTNNGTACGCATCGTTAACTGTGTACCTGGCTCACCAATCGATTGAGCTGCCATTACACCAACAGACTCACCCGGGTTCACCTGGTGACCACGTGCTAGGTCACGACCGTAACATTTCGCACATACACCGAAGGTAGACGCACAGTTCACGACTGAACGTACTTTAATTTCGTCGACACCTTGACTTTCGATAAACGTCGCCAGTTTCTCGTCAATTAAAGTATTACGTGGAAGCAGAACTTCGTCTGTACCTACACGTTTCACATCTTCAGCAACCACACGACCCAATACTCGTGCACCCAGGTTCTCGATTACATCGCCACCTTGAATGAACGGAGTCATTACCAGACCGTCATACGTACCGCAATCTGGCTCGGTAATGACCAAGTCCTGCGCAACGTCTACTAGACGACGAGTCAAATAACCAGAGTTCGCAGTCTTCAATGCTGTATCGGCCAAACCTTTACGCGCACCGTGTGTCGAGATGAAGTACTGAAGTACGGTCAAACCTTCACGGAAGTTCGCTTTAATAGGCGTTTCAATGATCGAGCCATCCGGCTTCGCCATCAAACCACGCATACCCGCCAACTGACGAATCTGAGCTGCCGAACCACGGGCACCTGAGTCAGACATCATGTAGATCGAGTTGAATGATTTTTGCTTCTCATCTTCACCCTGTTTGTTCTTCACAGTGGTGAAAGACAAGTTGTCCATCATCGCTTTAGCAACCTGGTCATTGGTACGCGCCCAAATATCGACCACTTTGTTATAACGTTCGCCGGCAGTTACGAAACCTTGTTCGAACTGTTGTTCGATTTCACGAACTTCAGCTTCCGCTTTACCAATAATTGCTTGTTTTTGCGGTGGAATAACCATGTCTTCCATACCGACAGATACACCTGAACGCGTCGCTTGACGGAAGCCCAAATACATCAACTGGTCAGCGAAGATAACAGTATCTTTCAGACCCAATTTACGGTAGCAAGAGTTAATTAACTTAGAAATATTTTTCTTGGTCATCTCAACGTTAATTTGCTGGAAATCCATACCTTCAGGCACAACTTCCCAAAGTAGGCAGCGACCAGGCGTCGTATCTACAATAATGGTTTGCTGTTCACGGTTACCATCTTCGTCGATCACAGTCTGGTGTACACGTGCTTTAACGCGAGCGTGTAGATCGACCTGACCTGTTGCCAGTGCACGGTTTACTTCGTGAGTATCCGCGAATACCATGCCTTCACCTTTGGCATTGATTGCATCACGCGTGATGTAATACAAGCCCAAGACCACGTCCTGAGACGGTACGATGATTGGCTCACCGTTCGCTGGAGACA
>DFCG01000073.1:54142-54783 GCA_002367455.1 Acinetobacter sp. UBA3060
TGACGGAAACGACCTTGCTTACCTTTGATCATGTCTGCCAAAGATTTAAGCGGACGCTTGTTCGAACCGGTAATTGCACGACCACGACGACCGTTATCCAACAATGCATCTACAGACTCTTGTAACATACGTTTTTCGTTACGTACGATGATGTCTGGCGCTGCAAGGTCAAGAAGACGCTTCAAACGGTTGTTACGGTTGATCACACGACGATAAAGATCGTTCAGGTCAGAAGTCGCGAAACGACCACCTTCAAGTGGTACAAGCGGACGAAGGTCTGGTGGAAGAACTGGAAGTACAGTTAACACCATCCATTCTGGCTTGTTGTTCGAATCGTTGAATGCTTCCATCAACTTCAAACGCTTAGACGCTTTTTTCAGCTTGGTTTCTGAAGTTGTAACAGGAATTTCTTCACGAAGACGCGCAATTTCAGCTTCAAGATCGATGTCTTTCAACAAGTCTTGAACCGCTTCAGCACCCATTTTCGCTGTGAATTCATCACCGTGTTCTTCTAATGCATTGAAGTATTCTTCATCGTTTAGAAGTTGGTATTTCTCAAATGGAGTCATACCTGGATCGGTCACTACATAAGATTCGAAATACAATACGCGTTCGATATCACGTAGCGTCATGTCTAATAA
>DFCG01000094.1:0-3228 GCA_002367455.1 Acinetobacter sp. UBA3060
TTATTTATGTGCTATTTCGACTGAAACATCACATAAAAATAATATTGAGAGGCGTATACTGAACCGGTCTATGGAGCGGATATGTCCTCAAATTCATCTTCAAGTCATATTGAATATGGCTCTTCTGCTTTTAAAGCAGTGCTTTTTTCCTTATTTCTTGCTGGCTTTGCCATTTTTTCATCGCTGTATTGCGTACAGCCCATGATGCCGATTCTGGCCGATTATTTCCAGGTCAGCCCGACGCAAAGCAGTTTCCCTTTATCTTTTTCTACTATTGCCTTGGCAGTTGGCCTGATTTTTACTGGACTAATATCAGACCGATTTGGTCGTAAGCCGATTATGGTCTGGTCGCTATTTTCAGTCTCAGTATTATTACTATTAAGTGCAATATTGCCGATCTGGTCCGTGTTTCTGACCACACGAGTAATGATTGGATTGACAGTCAGTGGTGTCGCAGCAGTCGCGATGACTTATATCGGGGAAGAAATTGCAGAAAAAGATATCGGTTTTGCCATGGGCTTATATATTTCTGGCACAGCGATAGGTGGTATGGGCGGGCGTTTAATTGCCGGAGTTTTAGTTGATTTTATCTCTTGGCAATCTGCTACTTTGTTGATTGGTATTTTAAATCTCTGTATTGCAGGCTTATTTTATTACCTCTTACCCGCTTCGCAACATTTTAAAGCCTATCCAATCAAGCTGAATCGTTTTAAAAACTCATTTAGACAGAATCTAGCTGATCCAAAACTTCGGGTTTTATTCCTGCAAGGTTTTATCTTGATGGGCTGCTTTGTCTCGGTATTTAATTATCTGAGTTATCGCTTGATCCAAGCGCCATTTGAGCTATCTCATGTCTGGATTGGTGTGATTTCGATTACTTATTTGGCCGGCATTTATAGTTCCCCTCGAGCAGCACATTGGGGGCGGCATTACGGAAAATTTAGAATATTGGCAGCCATGATCCTGATGATGCTTGTGGGCTTGTCGCTGATGCTGATCAATCAATTGGTTGTTGTTTTTACCGGATTGCTGATTTTTACTTTTTCTTTCTTTGCTGCCCATTCGACTGCCAGTAGCTGGGTGTCGATCCAGTCGTTACAGTATCGGGCAGTCGGTTCGTCGCTGTATTTATTTTGCTATTACTTGGGTTCAAGTGTGTTGGGAAGTTCGAGTGGATTGGTGTGGGAAAGCTATGGCTGGATAGGCTTAACTGTGTTTATTGCCGCGTTATTACTGACGGGTTTGGCATTCAGTTTAAGACTCCGTTCAAATTAGAGATTCTGTCCAAGCTTTCCTCCTCATAAATAAGATAAATTTCTTTTTTGAAATATTTAAACTTTAGATTCAAGCGACAAATAGAGCGTGATTCAGTTAGTCTCTGATTTTGTATAAATTATAATCAAGCAAGCTAGGGCGGATTCATGGTAAAATAATCGGCTTTCATCTTTGATCTTATTTTTAGATCTCCTATCATCTGCCAGCCGAGAATTGCTAGCCATGTCTACTGCTTATACCATGCAGACTGCGCCAAAAGCGTTGTTTGATTACGACAAATATTGGGCGTCTTGTTTTGACCCTGCGCCATTTTTGCCGATGTCACGCGAGGAAATGGATCAACTCGGCTGGGACAGCTGTGATTTTATTTTGGTGTGTGGTGATGCTTATATCGATCATCCATCTTTCTGTTCAGGCATTATTGGTCGTACCCTGGAAGCCCAAGGCTTCCGTGTCGGTATTATTGCACAGCCAGACTGGACCAGCGTGGATGCGTTCCGCGTTTTGGGTAAACCGAATATTGCCTGGGGTGTAACAGCAGGGAATATGGATTCCATGATCAACCGTTATACGGCTGACCGTAAAATCCGTTCTGATGATGCCTATTCACCAGACAATCAACCAAACAAACGCCCAGACCGTGCGGCAACCGTGTATTGCCAGCGTGTCCGTGAAGCTTATCCGGATGTACCGGTATTATTGGGCGGTATTGAAGCATCCTTACGTCGTATTGCGCATTATGATTACTGGTCAGACAAAGTCCGTCGTTCAGTATTGATGGATTCAAAAGCCGATCTTTTGATGTACGGTAATGGTGAGCGTTCAATCACTGAAATTATGCATCGTCTGGCGCGTGGCGAGAAAATTCACGAGATTACTGATGTTCGCGGTACAGCGTTTATTGTGAATAAACACAACCGTGCCTCTAAAGCCAAATTTGTGGAAATTGCATCGAATGATGTGGATGCGATTGGCCGTGTTGATCCAATTATTAACCCTTATGTCATGACTGAAGATATCGAGGGTTGTGAGATTGAACAAGGGAAGGATTCTAGCCAGTACCAAGGTTTCCAAAAAGAACATGTAGCCAATCCGATTGTGCGAGCAGGGGATGACTTAGATCCTGATACGCAAATTGTGCAACTGCAACCGGCTTCTAAAGCGATTAAACATAAGTTACCGCCGCGTGAATTGGCCGTAATCCGTTTGCCTGCTTTTGAAGAAGTTGCTGCAGATCCAGTGCTTTATGCACATGCCAACCGTATTCTGCATCTGGAAACCAATCCGGGGAATGCGCGTGCCATGGTGCAAAAGCATGGTGAACGTGATGTCTGGTTGAATGCACCGCCAATTCCGTTGACTACNNTTCTCTGTGAACATCATGCGTGGCTGTTTCGGTGGCTGTACTTTCTGTTCGATTACGGAACATGAAGGTCGTATTATTCAGAACCGTTCTGAAGAATCGATTCTGCGTGAAGTGGAAAAAATCCGTGATACGGCTCCAGGCTTTACTGGCATTATCTCGGACCTGGGTGGCCCAACAGCCAATATGTACCGTCTGGCATGTAAAGATCCTGAGATTGAAAAGAACTGTCGTAAACCGTCATGTGTATTCCCGGGCGTGTGCCAAAACCTGCATACCGACCATGCGCCATTGACGCAGTTATATCGTAAAGCACGTTCTTTACCAGGCATTAAAAAAATTCTGATTGGTTCAGGCCTACGTTATGACCTTGCGGTTTTAAACCCTGAATATGTCAAAGAACTTGTCACCCATCATGTCGGTGGTTACTTAAAAATTGCGCCTGAACATACCGAGAAAGGTCCACTCAATAAAATGATGAAGCCGGGTATTGGTACCTATGACCGCTTCAAGCAAATGTTTGATCGTTACAGTAAAGAAGCCGGTAAGGAACAATACTTGATTCCTTACTTCATCGCGGCGCATCCGGG
>DFCG01000094.1:3319-3606 GCA_002367455.1 Acinetobacter sp. UBA3060
CGTCGTCGTTTGCACAAAGCTTTCTTGCGTTATCATGATTCAAACAACTGGCCTTTGCTGCGTGAAGCCCTGAAAGAAATGGGTCGTCAGGATTTGATTGGTAACTCGAAACAGCATTTAATTCCGACTTATCAGCCTGTAGGCAGTGCAGACGGTCAGTATCAATCGGCGCGTAAGAAGAATTCGACGGTTGCCGGTGATTCGCAAAAACGTACCGGTGAGCAAGGGAATCGTAGCAAGGCTGCACAAGCTCAGTCACGTCCTTCAAATACCAAGAAACGTCCTGA
>DFCG01000179.1:0-854 GCA_002367455.1 Acinetobacter sp. UBA3060
AGTGCAACTCTATGCTCAAGCAGCACGCAATGCCTTGGCTGCTGGTTTTGATGGGGTTGAAATTCATTGTGCAAATGGTTATTTGGTGAATCAATTTATCTCTGCACATAGTAACCACCGTGAAGATGAATATGGTGGATCACTAAACAATCGTTTGCGTTTTTTACGTGAAGTAGTAGAGGCAGTTGCTGAGGTGGTTGGTGCAGATCGTTTAGGAGTGCGTTTTGCCCCGCTATTTGAAAGTACAGAGGAAGATCGTGTTTACATAGGGTTGGTTGAAGATGATCCACATGTGACTTATATTGAAGCCATAAAAATACTTGAAGAAGTTGGGATTGCCTATTTATCGATTGCAGAAGCTGATTGGGATAATGCACCAGAACTTCCTCATGATTTTCGTAGAGATGTCAGAGACACTTTCAGTGGTCGGATTATTTATGCAGGTCGATATACGGCAGAAAGAGGGACTCGAATTTTAGAGGCAGGACTGGCCGATTTAATTGCATTTGGACGCCCATTTATTGCGAATCCAGATTTACCCAATCGTCTCGCCCATGGCTGGCCATTGAATGCAGTAGATGCAAGCACTATGTATGGTGGGACGGAAAAAGGCTATATTGATTATCCAGCTTACGCAGATTAATCTCGACTAAGTGAGTTATTTTGCCAACCTTTGTGGTTGGCAAAATAAGAACTTAGGATTGCTGTTGCCAGCATAACTTCTTCTTAAAACAAATTCTTAAAATTTTTTAGCTGTGTAATGAGCCAACCTGCCAGTGGGAAAGAAATTAGTTGCGTTACTGGCACTAATACTATGACTTCAATCAACACCATCATCGGGAAACTTTGATGCT
>DFCG01000179.1:1040-9928 GCA_002367455.1 Acinetobacter sp. UBA3060
GATTGGAAATAATGATAAAACGAGCCTTTAGGGATTTCACAGCTCTGTAAAATTTCCTGTAATCCTACGCCAGTAAAACCTTTATGCAAAATCAGGTCTGAACTGGTGTTAAGAATGTGTAAGCGCTTCGCTTCAGACTTTTTAATAGGAGTAGGCTTCATATTAATTATTTACTCTATTGTAAAAAATAGACCAGTCGTATTGTTTTTTATTATAACTCATCTACAATGGATGTAAAGAAATTTTAATCACAGTTTTTGATTGTGAAGAAAAATACTTTTAAATAAAACATGGAGTTATATGTGTGAAAACAGTTATTAATCAACGCATCGTTTTAGCTAAACGGCCAGTGGGTGAGCCAAAACACAGCGATTTTCGTATTGAACAAGTTGAGCTCAATGAACTTAAACAAGGCGAGATATTGTTAAAAACCATTTACTTGTCACTCGATCCTTATATGCGTGGTCGCATGAGCGATGCTCCTTCATATGCAGCACCGGTTGAAATTGGCGAAGTGATGGTCGGTGGAACAGTCAGTCAAGTGGTGGCCTCTAAAAACCCAAAATTCAAAGAAGGCGAGTGGGTTCTTTCCGGAAATGGCTGGCAGGGCTACGCAATTTCTAATGGGNNTTCGATGCTTGTATCAATCATCATGATGAAAATTTTGCAGAACAATTACAACAAGCAGCTCCCAACGGTATTGATATTTATTATGAGAATGTCGGGGGTAAAGTGTTTGATGCGGTATGGCCATTGCTTAACTCTGCGGCACGTGTACCGGTGTGTGGTGTGGTTTCCCAGTATAACGCTACCGAGCAAGCACAAGGGCCAGACCGTTTACCGGGCTTTATTTCCACCCTTTTAAAAAAGCGTATTCGCATGCAAGGCTTTATTATTTTTGATGATTATGGCAGTCAGTATCCGGAATTCTATCAGCAAATGTCTGAATGGTTGAAAGACGGAAAAATCAAATATAAAGAGCATATGGTGCAAGGTTTAGATAACACGATCAATGCTTTCAATGGTATGTTGAAAGGCGAAAACTTTGGCAAAGTGGTTGTAAAAATTTAAAAAAATAGGAATTATCATGATCACACTACATCATTTAGATCAATCACGTTCTTTTCGCATTTTGTGGTTACTTGAAGAAATCAAGCAGCCCTATGAGCTGAAACGCTATTATCGTGACTCAAGCACGCATTTGGCCCCTGACTCTTTAAAAACCATTCACCCTTTAGGGAAATCTCCAGTATTGGAATGGGATGGCAAAGTTATTGCAGAGTCAGGCGCAATCGTTGAGTTATTAATTCAGAAACTTGCGCCGCATTTAGCACCAGATATGGATGAATCTACCTATGTCGATTATCTACAGTGGATTCATTTCTCAGAAAGCTCTGCCATGCTGCCATTTTTGTTAAAAACGTTTAATACGATAGAAACCAAGCAGGGCACGAAGTTGGTATTTCTAGAAAATTATACTCAAGTTGAGTTCGATAAAGTATTTGGCCATTTAAATGAATATTTAAAAGATAAAGAATTTCTAGTGGCAGACCGTTTAACCGGTGCTGACTTCATGATGGGCTTTGGACTACATGCTTTAGTTTATCATATGGGACAAGGTGAAAATTATCCCCATATCCAACGTTACGTAGCAGGTTTAAGCCAACTACCTAGCTGGCAAGCCGCAGTACAAATTGAACAAAATGGTGTGAAAAGTCAAAAATAGCAAGATTGTTTTTTTAAGGCAATTGAGAAAAAGAATCATGATTGACAAGTACATCTGGTTATAAAATAAGCTGACACTTATTTAAAGTAAACGCCTAATGAATTTCATCGGGCGTTCTCTATTTTAAAGATAAGGAATTACCATTATTTAAGATAAGTTTCGCCTATTCTTTCACTACAAATTCCTATCAAAAGGGCTTGAATATCACGACGGTTACGTTGAAAGATATAATCAACTTTTGAAAGAAAAGTGACAAACGCACAGCAAGATTAAATTATTACTCGGGGTATTAAACAAGTAATCTATATCATTTTACTAACATAAACACATCTGCGTAAAAATCACGCCCCGCTTAACTGGCAATAGTTTTTGAACCCTTGTATAAAAGCTTAAAAGAATCTAGCAAGTCTTTAGACTTCTTGCGTTAGTCAAAATTTAAATAGCATAAAGCTACATTTAATAAGGTTTTAGCCAATTCAAAAATTAGGTAAAACGATACTTTCGCAAGAGGTCTTTTATTTAATGTTAATACTCANNGTAAAATATAAATACCATTATTATCAAGCTCTGGAGAATATTCTCCAAGATTGCAATATCAATATGCTTTTGTCTTCTACAAAGCGTACTGTACGAATATCACTGATATTCGGGGCTGCTCAGCCGCAAAGTTTAATCAGACTTTGCATAAAGCCAGTGACCATACGTAAAGACAGACGGNNCCCTTGTTTGCCTTTTGATGGGGCATACCATTGCGTAGCTGGATCAAACCAAATGGCAATATTTCCGCGATGAATGCGTGCTCGGTTATATGCGAACCAATTGGTTGTGCGGTAAATTTTATGTGTATGCTTCTTCATTTGAAAATTATATTGCTGAAAAAGTCCTTAAGAACAGCTTTGCGCAACAAAGCCGTTCGAGATTGTTATGATCTTTTTTTGACGGAGAACAAATTTTCCCTGATCAAGCAAATAACTTTAAAATTTTCTTAGTGAGCAAGATGGCCAATACTTATTAGAAGAAAAATCTTTTGTTTATGATGCTGAAAATGATCAATTTCTAGAATCGGATATACAGGCATTTTATTCCCTTTCGTCTGCAATTCTAGACTAGCAAGACCCGTCTTTTAAAGGCAGTTTTCCTATGTAATAACATGATAAATCAGAATTAGGATTGTAAATTTTTCACCCACCAAATTTTTTTGTGCTAGCTGTTATAATGCGCCAAATTGCTGCCAAGTCTCATCATTATGTAAAGAGTCATAATAATTTTGCAGTTCTACTAAATCATAATATTGAATATAAGCTAATAGCAATAGGCCGAGGATCAGTCCAACTTTAAGACAACTAAGTCTATTTGGCTTTCTATATAAATTATCTATTCCAAAGGCAGTTAAAATTAAAGCAGGAACCAATACAATTGTTTTTAAATGGTTTAGAAAGTGAATTCCATGTGTATACAATAACCCAATAATAAGCAAAACTATCCCTAAACTGGTGTAAATACGGTCATGGAGAGAAGTGCGTAACGCGAAATTACATTGAAAAGCTAAAATAAAAGTTGCAAATAAATAAAAACCAGTTCCACCAATAATGAACGTATAAATTGCATTGAATAGGCAATAAGCCAACAACACTGATAGTACGAAAGAATAGAGTTTGGTATAGAGAATATGTGAAAAGGGGAAAATCTGTTTCATAATTTGCTCTATTGAAAACTCACATCATATTAAAAGAAGATTTGAAGCTTAACATGCTATTCACTTTTTGCCACTGTGGCATGTTTTTTTAGTGTTGGAGATGGCTTGAATAAATGTCGCGTACGAGTAAAGCTTAGACCACAGATTATTAAACACAGCGTCCCTCCAATAAGTACTGCTGGCACCACAGAAAAATAGCGCGTCATCAGGCTCATGTGTAGGGCACCGAGCTGATTGCCTGAAGTGACTAATATGCCATTTAAAGCCGCTACACGCCCTAATAGTGCTTTTGGGGGGAGTTGCTGTAATAAAGTTTGTCGAATGACCATGCTGATGCTATCAAAGGCACCGATTAAAACAAGGAAGAAGACTGAGAGCCAAACATGGGAGGATAGTGCAAAGGCTAAAGTACACAAAGCAATTGCAAAACTACTATAGAGCATATTTCTCCATGCATTTTGCATCGGAGAATAACAGGTCAACATCAACATCATGATACAGGCGCCAATAGCTGGTGCAGCTCTGAGTATACCTAAGCCTTCAACACCAAGATGCAGGATATCGTGTGCAAAAATAGGCAGTAAGATAATGACACTACAAAAAAGCATGGCGCTGAGATCCAGCAACATACTCCAAAACATTAGTGGATGTTTAAAAATAAACAAATAGGCTTCTTTCAAACTTTTGCTTAAATGCTGTTTATGGGGGCTAGGGAATTGACGAGGACTTAATCCGAATAAGCAGATGCTACCCACGCAACACAAGAAAAAAACAATAAAGAGGGTTTTTTCAAGCCCAAGTTGGCCGAGTAAAAGTCCTGCGCATAAAGGCGCTAAAATGCCGCCTATTTGCCAAATGAGCGCGGTCCATGTGGCTGCATTGCTATAGGCTGACTCGGGGGTTAGAAAAGGGCGTAATGAATTAAATGATGGGCTGTAGATGCCTCTAAGTATGCCTAAGCAAAAGATGAGGCTATAAATGCCGCATAAAAGTGTATTTTGTTGAATGTGCTGTTGTTGGTACTGAGAAAAAAGAACAATAAATAATAATGGAATTAAAGTGCTACAGCTAAAACTCCACTGCACAATTTTTTGTCGGTTATAGCGATCAGCCCAGTCGCCACTGATCAGGGAGAGGCAAATAAAGGGGAGTAACTCAATTAAGGCAATCATGCCAAGGCTGAGTGGATTTTGAGTGAGTTGATAGATACTATAA
This sequence comes from Acinetobacter sp. UBA3060, assembly GCA_002367455.1. Classification (GTDB taxonomy): domain Bacteria; phylum Pseudomonadota; class Gammaproteobacteria; order Pseudomonadales; family Moraxellaceae; genus Acinetobacter. Next base: position 5,678 of record DFCG01000179.1, read on the forward strand.
GCAATGACGACTTCTTGAATCATGATGGTTAGAATTAAGCACAACTGATTGACACTCAGAAGTGAAAAATCACGTGAATGAAAAGCCAAAAAAGCATCGGAATGGAAAAGCGACATACACAGAATAGTTTCAAATATGAATTAAAAAAGGATGGCGCAAAGTCCATCCTTTTTAGGGTTTAAAGCAGATTACTGTGCTTTTGCTACCGCAATAGTTTCGTCATTTGCAGCTTTAGCCATAGGTGTATATTTCAAACCAAGGGTTGTGCTGGTGTATTGGCGAACTTGGTCAAGAAGCACAGGATTAGTGCTGAGTTCTTGTTGGTACGATTTTACAATTTCATGTAATTTCGGATTCCATTTACCTGCTACTTGCTGAGGGAATGCTTTTTCAAGCAAGCTCAACATAATATAAGGGGAAGTTGAAGCACCAGGAGACGCACCTAATAGGGCAGTCACAGCACCATCTTGTGATGCAAAAATCTCGGTACCAAATTGCAAGCTTGCAGGTTTGCCTGGTTCTTTCTTAATGATTTGAACACGTTGACCACCTTGATTCATGCGCCAGTCCTCTGGTTTTGCATCAGGATAGTATTTTTTCAACTCATTAAAACGGTCTTCATCGGTCATCATGACTTGGCTAACTAAGTATTTCACCAAATCAAGATTTTCCATACCCACAGCGGTCATTGGTAAAACGTTGTTCTTAGTGGTTGATTTCAATAAATCAAGCTGAGAACCTTGTTTTAAGAACTTGTTTGAATAAGTTGCAAATGGACCAAACAACACATATTTTTTACCGTCGATATAACGTGTATCAATATGTGGAACAGACATTGGCGGTGCGCCTAATTCAGCACGACCATAAACTTTTGCAGTATGGCCTTCAGTGACTTTTGGGTTGTCGGTCATTAAGAACACGCCACCTACAGGGAAGCCAGCATATTGCTTCGCTTCTGGTAAGCCTGTCATTTGTAAAAGTTTAACCGCTGCACCGCCTGCACCAATAAAGACAAAGCGCGTTTTCACATGATCTGTTTTTCCTGTAGTGAGGTTTTTAAATGCAACAGTCCACGTTTTATCATCGTTTTGGCTAATGCCAGTCACTTCAGTCGATGTTTGTAACTGGAAATTAGATTGTTTTTTAAGGTGATCGACCAATTGAGTGGTGATCGAACCATAGTTCACATCCGAACCTACATCCATGCGTGTTGCAGCTACTTTTTGTGCAGCATCACGGCCATTCATCACCAATGGTGCCCATTGTTTAATTTCAGCAGGATTCTCAGAGAATTTCATGCCATAAAACATTGGGTTTTTAACCATTGCAGCGTAACGTTTTTCTAGGAAATTCACGTTATCGCCCCAAACGAAGGCAATGTGCGGTACAGGGTTGATAAAGCTATTTGGTTGACCCAAAACGCCTTCTTTGACTTGATAAGACCAGAACTGTTTTGCAACTTCAAATTGTTCCGCAACGTTCACAGCTTTAGAAATGTCCATTTTTCCATCTTTTTCAGAGGTATAGTTCATTTCCATAAAGCCAGAGTGGCCTGTGCCAGCATTGTTGAAGCCGTTTGAGCTTTCTTGGGCAACGTTGTCTAGGCGTTCATACATACGAATTTGCCAGTTTGGCTCAAGTTCACTAAGATATGTGCCTAGGGTTGCACTCATGATGCCACCACCAACTAAGACTGCGTCAACGACAGGCTCATTGCTGGTGTTTTGAATTTTCTTAGACGCGATAGGTCTAAATAAAAAGATTAGTGCTGCAATAATAAGCAGAACGATGAATACCAATAGGTATTTTAAAAATTTGTTCATGCGATTATGACCATGGAGGGCAGGTTTGGATCGCTTTATAGCGAAGACAAGAATAACAATTATGGTGATAGGAACACTTGTAAAGAATTAGCTTAGAGAATTGAAGTAATACTCAAAATTACAAGTATACAAAGATTAACGTTCGAAGCTATCACACATTTTTGATTGATGGATATTTTAGACTAAATATGTATTGACTTAGTAATTTTTATTGTAAATGAACATAATTAAAATATAAATACCAATGATGTTTGTTCTTGTTTATTGGTTTTTATTTTAATTCAATATCTGGTTTAAAAAAAATCAGATGTTGAATATTTATACAAATACTCAGTAATTTATTAAAAAGAAGCTTATAACTTGTTTCAAGGTTACTTTCCAACGGCTTTATTGCACAAATATTTGAAAGGCAAAGCGCCCCTAATTGAGCCAAATTTAAGGCGTAACTTGGGTAAGTGGTCGACCTAATTCTGTAAATCTGTTAAGGACTGCTACACGTGCATGAACCTCATTGTGAACCGTACCGGGTTTGTTGGAGACCAACTTTCCTGAGATGAGAAGCATTGCTTCGCACGACGTAGCGAAGCGTAGTGTTCCGATGAAAAAAGTAAAATATACCCCTGAAATCAGAGATAGAGCGGTTCAATTATTGATTGACTACCAAGACGGTATCTCAGGTGAGTGACTTTACGTATATTCAAACAAATTCAGGCTGGGTCTATACCGCCTTTATTATTGATGTGTTCTCACGAGCAATTGTTGGATGGAAAGTATCAACACGTATGAATACAGATATGGTGCTCGATGCACTGGAGCAAGCATTGCACGATTGAGGTATGCCAAGGAATGTGATTCATCATTCCCATAGAGGTGTTCAATACCTTTCCATTCGCTATACCAATCGTTTAGAAGCAGCAAATTTACGAGCATCAATCGGTACAACGGGGGACTCATACGATAATGCTTTGGCTGAAACAGTGAATGGCTTATACAAAACAGAGATGATTGAATATTTAAAAGCAGATTGGCAAAGTTTAGCAGATGTACAACTTGCGACATTAAATTGGGTAGATTGGTTTAATAAAAAGCATGTACACAGTGCACTGGGTTATGTATCGCCTTTTGAGTTTGAAGCAATGTACTATGATAAGATTAACCCGTTAAGTCAGGTGGCCTAACTTAAATAAAAAAATCTCCGATAAATCCGGTAAGGTTCAAAATGCGATTTATGGCTTTTTTATGTAAAAAAAAGTAATATTTGTTTTATTGTTAAATTATAACAATTAGTATAAATACACCTATGATTTACAGATGAAAAAGGTAGTTAAATGAAATATTTTTTAAGTTTAACTTTGTTAGTTTTAGCAATGACTGGGTGTACTTCGAGTCCAAAGACTGAAACTTTACAAGATAAGGCTACAAGCAATACTTCAGCTGATACGCAGGTCCTTAAATTTTCTGGTCCGAATGGTTTATTAATTTTTCTGAAATCATCGGATAACTTTGAAACTGCTTTAATGACTGATAACTCAGGCATGGTATATCGTTTAAAGCAAACAGTTGCTGGTAGTGGTATTCGTTTAGCTAATAATAATGGAGTTTCAATTCACTTTAAACGTGGTGAAGGGGTTGTTGAATTTGTAAAAGACCAGCCAATCAGCATTACTGAAGTAAAATAATAAGGTTTAAACTTTAAGAGAACCCCACACCATAATCTGCATACCGAAAGTTGGACACTATTCCTTGAAATGTGGTCAAACATGATCAAGGACTAATTCGCACTCTGTTAATGGGTGAATTCAAACATGAGGTGCGACAGTTTCAAAAGCCTTATGATAATCTGTGTGATTCATAGACATCACTTCAATATAATGGGTGTCTATGAACAGAGAAATTCAACAAAGACTCGTATGGGTTAAATTATTTGAAGAGACCAATAATGCTGGCCTGGTTTGTCGGAGATGTGGCATTTCTAGACCAACTTTACGCAAGTGGTGGAAACGATATTCTGAACAAGGTATTGATGGATTAAGTAGTCATAGTAAATGTCCCTTAAAATCGCCAAATACTAAAATCAATGCTGAGCTAGAAGCTTTAATATTGGAAATGCGCTCAGCTAGAAATCTTGGTGCTCGACGTTTGCAAACCGAATTAATGAGCTGCACGGAGTCTCGTTGTCCTTGGCGACTATCCATAAAGTACTATCCACCCATTAAGTCAAACCGATTAAAAAATTCCGTCGTAAAGTAGATTACATTTGTTATGAACGTCCATTACCAGGCGATAGAATTCAAATGGATACCTGTAAACTGGGTCCTGGACTATATCAGTACACATCTATCGATGACTGCACACGATATCGCGTTTTAAGGATATATAAACGCCGAACAGCTGCGAATACACTCGACTTTTTAACTGTGTAATTGAA
>DFCG01000035.1:0-6550 GCA_002367455.1 Acinetobacter sp. UBA3060
CGCTTGTCGAAGAAAGCAGAATCGTATTCATCGGCTTCGACACAGAAATATTTCCCACCACCGAGACGCGCACTTTCCGAAAAGCCCAATGGCACACCGCCAATCAGAAAACCTGGCTCCAGACCGGCTTGATCCAGTACCCAAGCCAGCATCGTGGTGGTCGTGGTTTTACCATGTGTTCCGGCGACACCCAGCACGTGTTTACCTTGCAGAACATGATCAGCCAGGAACTGCGGACCTGAAATATAAGGCAGACCTGCATTCAGCATATATTCGACTGCATCAATACCACGCTTCATGGCATTGCCGACGATCACCAGATCCGGATGAGGCTGTAAATGACTGCGGTCATAACCCTGCATTAAAGTGATGCCCGCATTTTCAAGTTGGGTCGACATGGGTGGATACACATTCAGGTCTGAACCTGTTACCTGGTGGCCCAGATCGCGTGCAAGTAGCGCTAACGAGCCCATAAAGGTGCCACAAATACCCAAAATATGCAGATGCATCTACTTTACTCCGTTCCTGTCTGACCCATCACTTTATATTGGTGCTGTTGTCATGATTTATTCAATTTGCAAGCAACGATAGCAAGGCTTTAGCTGAAAAGATAGTGAAAATTCTGGCCTTGTTGTGGGATTTTTTAAATCCTGTTTCACGGATAAATTCAAAGAAAATTTCAAAGCGATGCAATATCTTTTCGCCAAATAAACCGTAAAATAAGTTCGACTTTTTTGCAGAGTGCATGCAAATGCTGCCGGCTTTATTTCTTCTGGTAATTGCCAACTGTTTTATGACCCTGGCCTGGTATGGGCATTTAAAATTTTTGCCGCATGATGCACCGCTCTGGCAAGCGATTTTGTTCAGCTGGGCCATTGCCCTGTTTGAATATAGTCTGATGATTCCAGCGACCAAATTACTGGCGCAGCAAGGCCTGGCAGTCGGTCAAATGAAAATCACCCAGGAAGTCGTGACCTTACTAGTCTTTGTTCCTTTTATGATTTTTATGTTTAAACAGCCCTTTAAACTGGATTATCTCTGGGCTGCTTTATGTCTGTGTGGATGTGTCTATTTTGTATTCCGCAGTTCTTAAATAGTTGTAACTGCAGATACTCCTCTATTTTTATTACAGTTTTTGAAAATTCGATAAAAAAACAAGAAAAATCGAGCCTTGCTTTGACCGTTAAATTTTATGAAGCTGAATTTTCAGTCTATAATACGCACTCCTATTCAAGCTTGGCTCTCTCGTCGAGATTTATCTTTATCTCACTTTAATCTCTGGAAAATTTGCAATGAATGCGGCTGCTGCACAAGATACTCCTCTCGTAGGTATTATCATGGGTTCTCAATCAGATTGGGCAACTCTCGAACACACTGCCAATATGCTCAAGCAGCTTGGTGTCCCATTTGAAGCCGAAGTTGTTTCTGCACATCGTACTCCAGACCGCCTGTTTGAATATGCCGAGCAAGCGCGTGATCGTGGTATTCAGGTGATTATTGCTGGTGCAGGTGGCGCAGCGCATTTACCGGGTATGTGTGCGGCGAAAACTGATCTTCCAGTTTTGGGTGTACCTGTGAAATCTTCGATTTTAAACGGTGTTGATTCATTGCTGTCTATTGTGCAAATGCCAGCTGGGATTGCGGTTGGTACCTTGGCGATTGGTCCTGCCGGTGCCACCAATGCTGCCATTATGGCCGCGCAAATTCTGGGTTTGACCCGTCCAGAAATCGCAAAAAATGTTGCAGATTTCCGTGCAGCGCAAACAGATAAAGTAGCAAGCAACAATATTCCAGGCCAGGCTTAAGTCGAGACACAGATTATGGATAAAACCATCGGTATTTTTGGTGGCGGTCAGCTGGGTCGTATGATGGCGCAAGCGGCACTTCCATTAAATATTCAATGTACATTTTTTGAAGCCAGCACAGACTGTCCTTCTGCTGCTTTGGGTCCGGTGATTTCGAGCCAGGCTGAAAATGGTCTGCAAGACTTTATTAACAGTGCAGATGTATTTAGCCTGGAATTTGAAAACACGCCCCTTGCAGATGTCGATGTACTGACACAAAGCAAGCAATTGCATCCATCACGTCAGGCTTTAGCGATTGCCCAGCATCGTCTGTCTGAAAAAGCCTTGTTTGATGAACTGGCTATTCCGGTTGCACCGTACAAAGCGGTCACTTCACTGGAAAGCTTAGAGGCTGCTGTAGCTGAACTGGGCTTGCCGATCGTACTGAAAACCTCGCGTGGCGGTTATGATGGTAAAGGCCAATTCGTTTTACGTTCGACCGATCAGATGGATCAGGCCTGGGCAGAATTGGGCCCTGCGGGTGAACTGATTGCTGAAAGTTTCGTGACTTTCTCGCGTGAAGTTTCAATCATTGCAGTACGCGGCCAAGATGGTGATGTAAAAACCTGGCCATTGGCGGAAAATCATCATCATGACGGCATTCTGTCGCACTCGATTGTGCCAGCACCGGACAGTACTGACTTGCAGCCGGTAGCACAAGAATACATCACTCGTCTGCTGAATCACTTGAACTATGTCGGTGTCCTGACCCTTGAGCTGTTTGTGACAGACAAAGGCTTATATGCCAACGAGATGGCACCACGCGTGCACAACTCGGGGCACTGGTCGATTGAAGGCGCCGTATGTTCGCAATTTGAGAATCATGTACGTGCGGTGGCTGGTTTGCCTTTAGGTTCAACTGAAGTGATCCGTCCAACTGTCTTGGTGAACATCATTGGTCAGCATCCAAAATCTGCAGATGTACTTGCTCTGGAAGGTGCGCATTTGCATCTCTACAACAAGTCAGAGCGCGAAGGCCGTAAGATTGGTCACATCACCTTGATGCCAAATGACAGCGCGCAATTGTCTGTGCTTTGCCGCCAACTGGCGAAAATTTTACCGAATCCATTGGCATTGAGCGAAGATATGACCATCTAGGCTTTAACTTGCTGATAAAAAAAGCGATCACTTCGGTGATCGCTTTTTTATTTGTCTGCTTTCAGGCATGATTGCGCCTCTTTAAAAATGCCTGCCATTGGTCAGATCAGTTTTTAAATCAATTGCTTACAAACTGATCAATTGAGTATAAATATAACAATTCAATAAAACCTTTTTTACAGCTGAATTTTGCCATATTCACTTGTAGATAAGCCTGAAATCAAAGTTTGAATTTAAAACTGGAAAGTGGTTTTGAATTTAAATTCATAAAAACAAATTCAAATTTAAATCGGGCTTTGAATTTAAACTTGCGCTTTTAAATTCAAAAATATGAATTCAAATTTAAAACTGGATAAATGAATTCAAAGTTTCTGAATTTAAAAATATTAGCCCATTATTCAAATGAATTTAAAATGAAAACTAGTGTAATTAGAGCATGTTGATGATCGTGACTCGCTTTTCCTGAAACAAGTTATCCCCAGTAATTTTTNNTGTTTAAATTTAAAGATTACAAAATGAATTTAAAAGTGTAGGAATTATGAATTTAAATTTACGCATTGGCGCTTTAATTTTCATCATGAGCTGCTAAGGTAGAAACATAATTCAAAATCTAAATACTCAAGGGTCTTATGCAACGGCTTGCACTTTTTATTGGTTCTGTGGTCTTGGCTGCTTCACAGGCACAGGCTGAACTTATTATTAATGGTCAACGTGTCACGCCGACTGATTTGACCTCTAGTTCAAATATCCCGAATTATGCCTCCCAAAATAATTTTCAAAACTGTCTCGCCAATTTGCGCAGTCAAGCTGTTGCTAGAGGTGTAAGCGGCAGTACCTATGATCGTTATACCCAAAACTTAAGCCCTGATTATTCAGTGATTGAACGCCTGAATTACCAGCCTGAATTTTCTACCCCAATTTGGGATTATCTGTCTGGTTTGGTGGATGAAGAACGGGTTCAGCTCGGCCGGCAAAAATTACAGCAACATCGTGAGGTGCTCAATCGTGTTGCTGCCACCTATGGTATACCTGCAGAAACGGTAGTTGCGGTATGGGGTGTCGAAAGTAATTTTGGTGATATTTCGGGGAAATATCCTTTATTACAGGCTTTAGGAACTTTGAGCTGTGAAGGTCGTCGCCAGAGTTATTTCCGTGGTGAGTTTTTTACCACTATGAAACTCTTACAGCGTGGCGATGTGCGTGAAGAACAATTAAAGGGTTCCTGGGCAGGCGCATTTGGTCATACCCAGTTTATGCCATCGACTTATGATGAGCTTGCAGTTGATTTTGATGGTGATGGCCGACGTGATCTAGTTTCGAGCATTCCGGATGCACTCGCATCAACTGCCAACTTTTTAAGCAAGCGTGGCTGGCAGAGCGGACAGCCTTGGGGTTTTGAAGTCAAGATCCCTCAAGGCATGTCGGTTTCCGGTGAAGGCCGAAGAAATAAAAAATCCTTGAGTAGTTGGAACAATCAAGGGGTGGTACGTGCCGATGGTTCGGCATTAATTCAAGGAAATTTATCACAATCCTCTCAAGCAGGATTACTTGCACCTGCAGGCCCGAGTGGCCCAGTATTTTTGGTATTTAAAAATTTTGATGCCATTTATAGCTATAACGCGGCAGAAAGTTATGCCTTGGCGATTGCACATTTATCCGATCGACTGCAAGGTAAAGGTTCATTTATGGCCACATGGCCTACTGATGATCCGGGAACTTCGCGTGCAGAACGTCGTGAGATCCAGCAATTTCTGTTAAACCGTGGCTATGATATTGGTGCGGTGGATGGTCTGATTGGAGATAAAACCCGTCAGGCGATTCGTCAGGAACAGCGGCGTTTGGGCTTGAGTCCGACAGGTCGTGCTGGTCAGCAGATTCTGCGGGCCTTTAGAAATGAAAATGCCAAACGCATGATGCAATAAATTCTTGAGCATAAAATTTAAAATCAAAAAAGGTCTGCATTTATGCAGACCTTTTTTGATGACTGTTTTTGAGTAGCTATATAGTCATGCAAGCTAATAGTAATTAGCTGAATTTAAACAGCAGTAATGGTACCGAGGATGCGATATCCAGCAGCACCAGTGACTGCTGGCAGGTTACCATTCAGCTGATTCATAAAACGCATGGCCAGCCAGGCAAAGGCTGTGGCTTCAACCCAAGTCGGGCTTAAACCAAGATCGGCCGTAGTTTGTACGCTCCATTCATGCTTGCGTAGGCGCCAGCGCAGTTGCTCGAGTAAATGTGAGTTATAGGCACCGCCCCCGCAAACAAAAACCTGTCCGGTATCCATGCCAGAGCGGTAAATTGCTTTTTTAATGGCTCGGGTGGTGAGCTTTAATAAAGTCGCCTGTACATTTTCCGGAGTGTCTTCCAGTTCATCATATTGTAGGTCATTGCGCCAGTCGGCAATCTGTTCATCTAGCCATTCCAGATTGAAATCTTCACGACCGGTACTTTTTGGGGGTTCTTTAGAGAAGAATTCGTGTGACTGCAAGCGATCAAGCAAACTGCGAATCGGGGTGCCATAGGCTGCCCAGTTACCATTTTCATCAAAAGGCTGACCGGTATAACGGGAACACCAAGCATCCATCAAGATATTGGCCGGTCCGGTATCAAAACCATATACCTCTTCAGGCTTGCCGGCAGGCAGCAGGCTGACATTGGCAATGCCACCTAGGTTTAAAATTACCCGGTGAATGCTGTCATGCTGGAAAATATCCTGATGAAATGCTGGAACTAAAGGTGCTCCCTGACCACCTGCCGCCAGATCACGACGACGAAAATCTGAAATCACCGGAATCTGGGTAATTTCAGTAATGATGTTCGGGTCACCAATTTGCAGGGTGAAACCATGTTCAGGACGATGCCGGATAGTCTGGCCATGCGAGCCAATCGCCTTAATTCTGGATTTATCTAGGTTGTTTTTTTCAATCAGCGCATTAATACCATGACCAATCATTTGTGCCAGTGCAACATCAGCCTTGCCCATGCGGTCAATTTCATTGTCATCCGGCAAAGTCAGTGCCATCAGCTCATCCCGAAGGTCAGGATCAAATGCCAAAGTGAGTGTGGCATGAAGCTGGAGTGGATCAAAAGAAGCAGCAACAATATCGACACCATCCATGCTCGTGCCGGTCATTACCCCAATATAGATCGCTGTCATGGTTATTCTTAAGCCTGCAATATGCTGAAAAAGTGTTAGTATATCGCACAAATTGAGTAACTGATGTATTGGATTTTGTGATGTCAAATTTCCTGCCGGCTGAAGAACAACTTGCCCTCATTCAACGAGGCACCCACGAAATTATTTCTGAAGAAGACCTTCTCAAGAAATTAAAATTGAATCGTCCATTAAAAATTAAAGCGGGTTTTGACCCGACTGCACCTGATTTGCACTTGGGCCACACAGTTCTTATTAATAAGTTAAAAGTATTCCAAGACTTGGGTCATGAAGTGTTGTTCCTAATTGGTGACTATACTGCGATGATCGGTGACCCAACCGGAAAAAGTGCTACACGTCCGCCATTGTCACGTGAACAGGTTTTAGAGAACGCTAAAACATATCAAGAACAAGTATTTAAAATTCTTGATCCAAACAAAACCAAAGT
>DFCG01000035.1:6574-8445 GCA_002367455.1 Acinetobacter sp. UBA3060
CTTGAAGGTTTAGATGGCGTCAACAAGATGTCTAAATCTTTAGGTAACTATATTGGTGTATTTGATGCACCGGGCGCGATGTACCAGAAAGTGCTCTCAATGCCGGATGCATTGATTGAGCGTTATTTTGATCTGCTGAGCTTCAAAACCATTGAAGAAATTCAGCAACTATTAAAAGAAGTGGCAGAAGGCCGTAACCCGCAAGAAGTCAAAAAGATTCTTGCACTGGAGCTGGTTGAGCGTTTCCATGGTGCAGAGGCGGCTGCCAATGCGCATAAAGGCGCGGGCAATATCATTACTGAAGGTGAATTACCCGAAGGTACGCCAGAAGTAACTATTTCACGTGGCGAGTTTGGTGGGGAAATCTTTATTACCTCGATTTTACGTGAAGCCGGCTTAACCAAAAATGCAGCCCAGGCTAAGGATGCATTAGGCCGTGGTGCAGTGAAAGTGGATTGGCAGACTGTAGATACGACCTATTCTGTGAAAGAGAACGTAACTTTGATTGTTCAGGCCAGTAAAAAAGCAATCGCTAAAGTCACTTTTGTTGACTAAAAAACGGATAAGTTATTGAAATAAAAGCAGGCTTCGGTCTGCTTTTTTTGTTGATGTTCTATATTTAAAAATCAAATAAGTAAAGTCAAAAAAAACCCTATGAAAACAAGAGTTAATTTTTCCCAAATCACTTGCTTTTCATCTCTATTATGTATAGGATTTATTCATCTAGAGAATTCGTTTAGAGCATCTAGAGGGTAGTAAAAATAATAGTACTCCACAACTGAGAAGTCTCTTTTCCAAGAGGCTCTTTTTAAAAGCTTTAAAGCGAATAACTATAATAATGACATAATGGATCGGGTAAAGATTCAATTGTAAGGAGGAGATTTTGGGAGAGATCTCTTCCTTTTTTATTTATTCTGATTGCGTAATCAAGATATAAATCTGCATGCCTACTCTTGTCGTTGAGCAACTAAACTTAAAATTAACTAGCAAATTGGGCTTAGGTGAATGACCTCTAAGAATGAGTTCATTTCAATTGACTGTGAAAAAAGAGAAAAACATAAAAAATTAAAGCAGAGGTGATTGAATGTATCGCTTTCCAACAGAAAATATTTTTGATGAACAAATCGATTGCATATTACGGTTCTTATTTGAATACCAGCCAGTCGAACAAAAGCAGCAACTCTATGGATCTGTCTATACTTTATTTATGCAGCTTGATCTGGCCGCGCATTACTTTCTATTTTCCCTGATTGAAGAGCAGTTACCGCGACGCGCGAAATTATTCTTTATTGCCGAGGATTATCAGGGTAAGAAAGACATGATTGTAGAGGTCATGCAACATTGGCGTGGACAGCAACAGCAGGAAAAAGTCGCTTAATGCAAAATAACAGACTTTATCTTCTATATATAAGTGATCTACGCATGGTTTTGGGATTCGAAAACTAAAAATGAATACTTCTTTTATATAGCAGCCCAAGAATAGGCTTTTATAAAAGCTTTTTACGTAAAAAATAACTCACAAATTAAGGAGTCTAGGATTTAGATCGGTTTGTTGGGCAAGATAGGGTGATTTTGGTTTTCTTTTGACGAGCTAATTTAAATAAAAGACAAGATTTCAATATCAAAAGGCTAAAAACACTATTTTAACGATTATTGTGATAGGTTTTAGATCTAAGTGAATTTTTAGTTATAAAAATAAAATGACGTGTTTAGTGGGTTTATTGCGTAAAAACGCTTAAAAATTAGATAAAAAAGCAATTTTTCAGTAATTTTTGTAGAAAAAAAAGACATACGTGAAAAATATAGTGAATTGGGGGTTGCAATGATTCTGAAATCCTCTAGAATGCACCCATACCGACGAGATAGACGGA
>DFCG01000121.1:0-179 GCA_002367455.1 Acinetobacter sp. UBA3060
CCTAAGCCAATCGATACCAGCATCCGGATCGATTCCAGCGGATTATTGCTCATGCTAACTTTCGGTTTAATACCCTGTTTTTCAAATTCGGCCAAGGTGATCTGCGAAGTATAGGTCTGTGATGATGGCAACAGGCTCGGGTAGTCGAGCAAATCTTCCAGACACAGATTTTTTTGCTG
>DFCG01000121.1:199-1313 GCA_002367455.1 Acinetobacter sp. UBA3060
GGCGCAAATGACTCGGCAGATGATGCAGGCCGATATGATGGCTGGTACCAATTTTTAGTTTGCCCTGTACCTGACCCTGTTCATGGCTCAAGGTATAATGAATATCCCCGAGTTCATTCAGCCAGTTTTTCACTTTAGGCAACAGCGAATGCGCCGCGTGGGTGGCCTGTACGCCACGTCCGGCAGATTCAAACAGCTTGACCCCAAAGTATTCTTCCAGACTGTGAATACGTTTGGTGACAGCAGGCTGGGTAATGAAGAGCTGATCTGCGGCCAGAGAAATCGAACCGGTTTCCATGACTTTCACGAAGGCTTCAAAGGCTGCGAGATTCATCTTAATCACCTATAAAGAATTTTTATGTGTAAATCTATTATTGTTACATTTTAAGAATAAATCAAAGTAAAATTACCTTATCTATGTTGCAGTGCTGAATTACTATACATTTTCAAAGCCTTGGCATTTTAAAAACTAAAAAAGACTGCCTTTCTCAAAACAGCCTTTCATCTGGAACCTCGACCGAAGAGTTTAGACGGTAATGTCCTCATTCTGCTGTTGGTTATTACCCTCCCAGATTTTTTCGTGGAAGAAGAAAGCCACTGCTTGTACCGTTGGCTCTAATAAACTTAAGGCAATGGCCATGGTCAAACTGCCAGTCACCAAGTAACCCACAATCATCGCTACTGTAATATGCATAATGTAGTAGCTGAAGGTCTTTTTGAACATGCGCTGGTTGTTGTCTACAAAGCGTTGAATATGTGCCATGTCGAAGTTCCTTAAAAATAATCTCTGTCGATGAAGAAATAATAATAATTCTCATTTGATTTGTAAAAGCGAATATTTTTTATAAATTAATCGGAAAATTAGATTTATGGAAATAGAGCTAAAGCATAATTTAATTCAGCTTTTAAAAGATTCCAAAAAGTTTTTTAACTGATAAAAATGATAAATTAGATTTATGTGATTGCAGCGATATAATCAAAATCAGAGAAAGAATTTACCCAGTCCAGTGGAGTACATCGACATGGCAGGCGCAACCCAAACAGCAAAAACATTATATGATAAATTGTGGGACGACCATTTAGTAACGCAACGTGATGATGGTTCTGCCTTACT
>DFCG01000121.1:1339-7267 GCA_002367455.1 Acinetobacter sp. UBA3060
ATCGGGACATCCGAAGTTGAACATGTATTGGCGACCCAATGCCTGGTTCAAAAGAAGATGAAAAACATGCTGGTGCGTATTGATGGCAAATTAGGTCAGGGTGTAACACCAAAAGATGTGGTCTTGGCGATTATTGGCAAGATCGGTACCGCAGGCGGTACTGGTCACGCGATTGAATTTGGCGGTCAGGTCTTCCGTGACATGTCTATCGAAGGTCGTATGACTGTGTGCAACATGGCGATTGAAGCCGGTGCCCGTGTCGGCATGGTGGCTGTCGATGAAAAAACCATTGAGTATGTTAAAGGCCGTCCGTATGCGCCGACTGCAGATCAGTGGGATCAGGCTGTTGCTTACTGGAATACTTTACATTCAGATGATGACGCATACTTTGACACGGTTGTTGTATTGCAAGGTGAAGAAATCGAGCCACAAGTGTCTTGGGGTACTTCCCCTGAGATGGTGATTCCGGTCTCTCAAGCAGTACCGACTTTAGAACAAGCCAAAGATGATGTACAACGCAATGACTGGAACCGTGCTTATCAATATATGGGCTTAAATGCAGGTCAGGCATTAGCAGACATCCAGTTAGATCGTGTATTTATCGGTTCGTGCACCAACTCGCGTATTGAAGATATCCGCGCTGCAGCCGAAGTGATTAAAGGTCGTAAAGTCGCATCTTCAATCAAACAGGCGATGGTGGTTCCTGGTTCTGGATTGGTCAAAGCTCAGGCAGAAGCGGAAGGTCTGGACAAGGTATTTGTCGAAGCGGGCTTCGAATGGCGTGAACCCGGCTGTTCAATGTGTCTGGCGATGAATGCCGACAAATTACAACCAGGTGAGCATTGTGCGTCGACTTCGAACCGTAACTTTGAAGGTCGTCAGGGCAATGGCGGTCGTACTCATCTGGTGAGTCCAGCCATGGCAGCCGCTGCTGCGATCGCAGGTCACTTTGTTGATGTCCGTTCATTTTAATTGGTACGTAGGAGCACAGACATGAAAGCTTATACCGTTGAACAAGGTATCGTTGCACCTTTAGACCGTGCCAATGTCGATACAGATTTAATTATTCCAAAACAGTTTTTGAAATCGATCAAACGTACCGGTTTCGGTGAAAATTTGTTTGATGAATTGCGTTACTTGGATGAAGGTTATCCAGGTCAGGACAATTCAGTTCGTCCGATCAATCCGGACTTTGTCTTGAACCAGCCACGTTATCAGGGCGCATCTATTTTAATTTCACGTGCCAACTTTGGTTGTGGTTCTAGCCGTGAACATGCGCCGTGGGCCTTGAGCGAATATGGTTTCCGTACCGTGATTGCGCCAAGCTTTGCTGATATTTTCTTTAATAACTGTTTTAAAAACGGTATGTTGCCTGTGATTTTGGCTGAAGATATTGTTGAGCAGTTATTTAAGGAATGTGCGGAAGATGAAGGTTATCAACTGACCATTGACTTGCAGGCACAAGAAGTTCGTACCCCTACGGGTGAAAGCTTTAAGTTTGAAGTCGATCCATTTCGCAAGCATTGCCTGTTAAATGGTCTGGATGATATTGGCTTAACTTTGCAGGTGGCGGATGATATTCGTGCCTATGAAGAAAAAACCAAACAATCGCGTCCTTGGGTATTTGCCGAAATTCATGGATAAATCAGTAAAAATTGTCATGGCATGACTGCGATGCCCTTGCTAATATCGGAAGATTATTGAGTTTTTTGATTGGGTAAGACAGACATTATGGCGAATTATTGGAAACAGTGGCTTGCTTTAAGTTCAGTATCGGTGCTGTTGACTGCATGTCAAAGCATCGACACGATGAAACTCAAACATGCCAAAGAAAATACTGAGAGCAAAAGCAATGCCCTGATCTACTGTACAGGGACGCCAGATTGCCAGTTCGAACGCTTCAATCAGACCATTATTGTCAACGCCGACAATGGCCGCATCAGTGATGAGGCGCTGAAGCAGAAACTGGTGCGCTTGAAGGCCAAAAATTTAAATCAGGCCAACCCGATTTATTTATCCGTGCCGGCAGGACAGCATGAACTGGTCGTGCGTTTCTATCCGATCAGTAAGGATAAAGCGGAAACTTTACATGTATTCCATCGTTTTCAGGCCAATAACCGCTATAGCTTAAAAATGTTCCGTGACCGTAGTGCGCGTAGCAGCAGTTTATTAAATGCTTCGGCACCGGATCCGCTTTGTGTAGATCTGGTACAAGAACAAAAAACCATTCGTCGTTTTTGCAAACCCTATAATGCAGTCACCGGGATTGCAGAGTTTGTAGAAAAGAAAATCTAACCTCTGTCAGGTCTGAATCTGACGTTTTAAACGGAAAATCTCATGTCTAAACAAATTTTGATTTTAGCTGGTGACGGTATCGGTCCTGAAATTGTCAAAGCGGCAGAGCAGGTGCTGACTCGTGTAAATGAAAAATTTAATCTCGATTTGACATGGGAACAGGGTTTACTCGGTGGTGCAGCCATTGATGCGCACGGTTCACCGTATCCAGACGTGACTTCTGAACAGGCTAAAAAAGCCGATGCGATTTTACTCGGTGCCGTGGGCGGTCCAAAATGGGACACGATTGAGCGTTCAATCCGTCCGGAACGTGGTTTATTGAAATTGCGTAGCGAACTGAATCTGTTTGCTAACTTGCGTCCAGCCATTCTTTATCCGCAACTGGCTGATGCTTCAAGTTTGAAGCCTGAAATCGTAGCNNCTGTGGAAACAGACAGTGACTGCGCTGAAAGATGCCGAATACCCTGAAATTAATTTATCGCATATGTATGTCGACAATGCCGCAATGCAACTGGTGCGTGCGCCAAAGCAGTTTGACGTGATTGTCACCTCGAATCTGTTCGGTGATATCCTGTCTGATGAAGCTGCGATGTTGACCGGTTCAATCGGCATGTTGCCATCGGCATCTCTGGATGAAAATGGCAAGGGCATGTATGAGCCTTGTCATGGTTCTGCACCAGATATCGCCGGTCAAAACCTGGCAAATCCATTAGCGACGATTCTTTCGGTGGCGATGATGTTGCGTTATACCTTCCGTGAAGAAGCGGCTGCTAAAGCGATTGAAGATGCAGTAGGTCAGGTCTTGGATCAAGGCTTGCGTACGGCAGATATCATGTCTGAAGGCATGCAAAAAGTCGGTACGGTTGAAATGGGTCAGGCAGTCGTTGCTGCATTGAACTAAGTCTGTTTTGATTAAAACTGATTAAAAAACGCAGCTTTGAGCTGCGTTTTTTTATGATAGAAATTTTGAAGATTAAACGGTTTAACAGGTTCGACCTGTAGTACGCACCGCAGTCGCAATATTATCTTTGAGTAAGAAAGTAATTTTACATTGCAATTTGACATCATAGCCGCCGGCAGGGCTAACTGAGACGGGAATCGGTACAGTGCCTGTCCCTGCGGCAGGAAACTGCGCTACCGGTAAAGGAATGGTAATGGGGCGCTGTACCACATAGCTTAACTGCTGGGCACTGAGTTCAGGTCCACTGACCTGTTGATAGCCCAAACGTTTTAAATCTAGAGTTTGATCAATCAGCTGGCTGCTTTGTCCAATAAATTGCTGCAAATAGGCTTCACGGTCGGTTTGGCTGGTGCTGGGGGAATGTGCACAGCCAGCGATTAAAATACTTGCCAAGATGCCTAGCGATAGTTGGGGATAGGAAAATTGCATCATTTCACTCCTGCACAGGAACGACTCATCAATAGTGTAGGCAGGAAGTGTGATTTGTATTGTTGTAATTTGACACGCGGTACAAACCTGGGAATAGAGCTAACACCCAGCATCAATCCATCAAAAAATTGGATTATAGAATGACAGCTTAACAAGCTCTGCCGGTATAGCGGATGGCTTGAACAATTTCATCTTTTAGGTCAAACCAGATTTGGCATTTCATCTCAATATTATAACCACCATTTGACGGCATCGGCATTGGTGCACCGATCGAGATACTCTGACTAATATTCGGCGTGCCCATCGGAATATTCATATCCCGAAAAATAGTGTAGCTGAGAAATTCTGCGGTTTGAATTGGTTGCTGGGAGGTCTTGAATCCCATTGCACGAAGATCAAGCTGGCTACGAACCTGTGCGGCAGTTTGACCCACATAAGGTTGTAGAGACTGATGCAGATGCTGATTGCCGCCGGTAGCGCATGCAACGAGAAACAAGCTGGAAAGTAGGGATAAGCATTTCATATTCATTGTTTTTATACATGTTGTTTTTAATTCAATGAATAGTCGTGAATTTATGGATCTGTGTCAAATTATTTTATTGATTGATAAATAATTCAAGTAATAAAAAAGCCACTAAAAGTGGCTTTTGCTTGCGCTAAAACTTAGCGTGCACGATATGTGATACGACCTTTAGTCAAATCATAAGGTGTCATTTCAACCTTCACACTATCGCCAGTTAAAATGCGGATATAGTGTTTACGCATTTTACCAGAGATGTGGGCAATCACTTCGTGACCGTTCTCTAAACGTACACGGAACATANNGGCTATCAGGCGATTCGTCGTGCGGGGTTGCCAACAGAAGAACTTTTGACCAAAGCAGGAGTGGCTTTAAATCAGGTGGAAGCCAATGACCGTACCCCGCTGAGTGCCCAATATGCCTTTTGGGTGGCGGCAGAGGAAGTCAGCAAGGACCCAGACATTGGATTGCATCTGGGTGAGCACCTGCCACTTTATCGTGGTCAGGTCATTGAACACCTGTTTGTTTCATCTGAAAATTTTGGTGAGGGACTGAAACGTGCTTTGGCTTATCAGCGACTGATCAGCGATGCCTTTGCTGCCAAATTAGTGATTGAAGATGATCGCTGCTATTTAACCAATGGTGAACAGCCTTTTGCTGAGAGTCTGGTCAATCGTCATTTTACTGAATGTGCTATGTCAGGTGTACTGCGTTTCTTTAAATTTATTACCGAAGGGCGTTTTGAGCCGATTTATATCGATTTTAATTTTTATAAAGGGGCACCTGATGATGAATACTTCCGGGTTTATGAGTGTCC
The DNA here is from genome assembly GCA_002367455.1 of Acinetobacter sp. UBA3060. GTDB lineage: Bacteria > Pseudomonadota > Gammaproteobacteria > Pseudomonadales > Moraxellaceae > Acinetobacter. Next base: position 6,362 of record DFCG01000121.1, read on the forward strand.
GGTCAGTCTAGGTCAGAAAGAAACTCGTTTGTATTTCGATCCGACTATCCTGGAATATCCGCTGTGGCAGGCTGAACCTGAGCTGTTGCAGCTGCATGAGCAACTGGCCATTGAAAAGCTACAGGAACTGGCAAGATATGATCTGGTCGGTGAAGTACGTCGTGCAATCGGCTCTACTTTGGAGAGTGGCGAAACCACGCTAGAAACTGTGGCAGCCCAGCTGAACATCACGCCACGCCGTTTGAGAACACAACTGAGTGAGGCACATACCAGCTTTCAGCAGATTCTCTCGGATTATCGCTGTCGTCTGGCCAAGCGTTTGCTGGCGAGTACCAATGAGAGCGTCGAGCGGATTGTCTATCTGACCGGTTTTTCCGAGCCAAGTACCTTCTATCGTGCCTTTAAACGCTGGACCAATGAAACGCCAGTGGAATATCGGAAGCGGAAGCAGCGTTAAAAATCCCTCCTAACCTCTCTTTAAAAAAGGGAGGAATTCCCCTCCTTTTAGGAGGGGTTAGGGGAGGTAAATATTCTAAAAAATTTAAAAACTATTCCGGCATATTCAGCCAGTGCGGACCTAAGGGTAATTCAGGTAATTCAAACTGCGCCGGATAATCAGCATGAATAAAATACAAACCATCTGCTGGCGCAGTCACACCAGCAGCTTTACGGTCTTCTGCCGCGAAAATATTATCAATATGATCGGCAGCATACATGCCCTGACCAATTTCCAATAAACATCCCATGATATTGCGCACCATATGGTGCAGNNTTGGACTGACAGGCTGCGGCGCGGAAGCTTTCAAAGTTATGCGTGCCTTCAAACTTTTTCGCGGCGTATATCATCTGTTCAACATCAAGCGGTGCATAGACATGGGTGACCTGTTTATGCAGCAATGCCGGGCG
>DFCG01000121.1:7297-12917 GCA_002367455.1 Acinetobacter sp. UBA3060
CTGTGATCCATTTCTTTGATCCACTGGATCGAGATGTCTTTCGGGAGTTGGCTATTGCAGCCCATCAGCCAGCCACGTTCAGAACGCACGGCATCCGTATCAAAATGCGCCACCATATTGGTAGCATGTACCCCGGCATCCGTGCGGCCGGCACCATGCAAGAGGATCGGTTGATCGGCAACTTTGCTCAGAACCTTCTCAATGGTTTCCTGTACGCTTGCGACTCCCGGCTGTTGAGTCTGCCATCCCCGATAATGCATCCCACAAAACTCAATTCCCACCGCAAAACGCTGCATAATGACCTCAAACCTTATTGATCGTACCAATGACGATGCCATTGCTCTACAGTGTCGTATTGTAAATACATTTTCAGGGCTTTTGCATACAGATCCGCATGTCCATAACTTTCATTCAGCAAAATTTTGCAGTGATTGACCCATTCGGCAATAGCATAGCGCTGATCCGTCGCACCAAAAGGCACTTGGGTGGTCAAGACGGAAATGCAGCCCTGCTCATAGAGTTGATCAATGAGCGCAATCATGGTGTCATTGACCGCCAGGTTGCCAGTGCCAAAACCTTGCAAAAATAGAAAATGCGGTGGTCGAGCCAAGAGGTTGTTCAAGTTATTCAGCTGCTGAGCCAGATCAATCGGCTGCATCATGATGCTCATGCAGTTGAATTCAGCCGCTTTCGCAATATCTTCTACCTTGACCTGATAACACGGTTGATGGGTCTGGATTGCAATATTGGCCTCAAGACCGGAAAAGGCATTTAACTCAGTAGTATGCTGTTTCAGTGCAGTTTGCGCATGTAGCAGCTGATGATGGAATGCCAGATAGACCCCAGCGCTATATTCGCTGACGGAATCTAGTGCAAATTTCAGGTTATCTAGGGCATCACTAAATTCACGCTGTTCATTGCCTTGAGCATTCAGCAGCGGATATTGGCTACCGGTCAGTACCACATGCGCCGAGTTTCCAATAAAATGTGCCAGTACTGCACTGGCATAACTCAGCGTATCTGTACCGTGAATAATCACAAAATGCTGGATCTGCCGCGATTGCAATTGCTGAATAAACTGTACCAGTTGCAACCAGTCGGTTGCTGTACAGGCACTACTGTCCTTAATGGCGGGTACATGATGGCATTCGACGAAATACTGCTCTGCAAGTATCTGTTCGAGCTTTGGAATAAATAAATCAGCAGGCATCGGTGCAAGAGGATCTCCCACGCAGCCGAATGTGCCACCCATATAAATTAATGCAATATTTTTTATCATAAAAAAAGCAGCCAATTATTGACTGCTTTAGTGTAAATCGAAATGCATCAAGATGCGATTTGATTCAGTAATTGCTCTGCGCGTTGCTGTTGTTCAGGAGTATATTCAGCTTCTCGCTCGGCAATGATTTCACGGGCAGCGGCGTAGGCACCGAGTTGAATATATTGCTGGGCAAGATCAAGATTGATACTTGCTTCATTAACATCCAGTAATTCGGGGAAAGATTGCACGAGTGGATCATGCTGGTCTACGGCTGCCTGAGCTGGCGTAGCAGGAAGATCGAAACTCATCACTGTTGCAGCAGGCGCTTCTGGCGTGGTTTCCAAATGATCTAATTTGAAATCCATGCCTGATAGATTGGTTTGTGCAACCGGATCTGCCACAGGTGCTGCAGCTGTTAAGCTGGACAGATCGAACTCAGTTGCAGGCACCGCAGTTTTTTCCGCTGCTGGTACGGGTGTGTCAAGTGAGAATGAAAAATCTAGAGGCTTGATTTCTTCACTCACAGTTGGCGCTGTTTCTACTGGAGCAGGCTGTTCCAAATCCAGTTTAAAGTCTAAGACAGGTGCCGTTTCTGTTACTGCTGTAGTTTGAATATCTGTAGATGTAGTTTGAAATTCAAAATCTACAGAAGGAGCAGCAGGTACAGGAGCCTCTTCAGTTTTTGGTGTTTCTACTGGGGTAGTCTTTGGTTCAAAATTAAATTCAAGTGGCTGAATATCTGCTACAGGTTCTGCAACAGGGGCCGGCTTGCTTGATTGAAAGTCCTGCTGCAATTGTTCAAATGCCAGTTCATTTGAAGGAGCCGGTGCAACTAGATCGGCAAAAGCATCTGAAGTTGAAGCAGCTTCCTGCGCAGAAGAAGTTTTAGGCTGGGCACTTGGAAAATCAATGGTCTCTTTTACAGCAGATGAAGATTTTTCAAATTCACGCTGTTTTGCTTCAGCTTGTGCCAAAATCTCATCTAAATGCAAAGAACGGATATGGTTAAGCAGCTGTGAAATCGCAAACTCATCTTTTTGTAAGATNNCCAGTTTTTTTCGCTTTTACCGTTTTAGTTTTTGCTTTATCTGATTCTTGAGCATCTTGTCGTTTTTTAAAGACAATTAATACGATGATCAATATCACTAATGGAATCACATAAATCAGCATGTTTTACCCCTTGGGGATAGAGTAGTTTAAATTCGCCTATCCCAATAAATCGTCATGTGTAACTTTTTAATTAATTGGCTTCTTATCTGCTTGTTGGGCTTTGAGCTGTTGTTGTAGCTGGGCCAGACGCGCATTTAATAACTGAATTCTGTGATCCTTCTGATTGAGTGCCAATTCTAATTCAGTCACGTTTCTCTGTAATTTAACGGTTTTTTCTCGGGCTGTCATAACTTTTAATGACAATTCCTTTGATGTTTGATTGCGTTCTGTGTTCTGGTTTGCAGAAACTTGCCCAGAATCGTGCTGGTTCTCAGCCACCAGGCTCATTTCTGCCTGATTCAGGCGGTATTTAGTCTTGCCAGTAGGCTTAGACGGTAGCTCGGTTTGCTTTGCCGCAGTGACTTTAATAGGCGCAGGTGTAGGATGAGTCGTATTTAAGTTCAATGCAGCCCCCTTACGTAGACGATTAGCATTTCCTCCGATAAAGGCATGCTCATTGTCTTTTTTGATTTGCTGCATGACTTCGTTGACCGGGCGCTGCTGCTGTTCGGCAATTCGTGAAGCAATCCCCCACAGTGACTCATTGGATTGAACGACATAAGTAGGTGAAGTTTGATTTGAAGCTACTTTGACTGGTTGAGCTTTTGCAGTCACTGGAGCCGGAGTTTTCACCGGATTGGCTGATCCAGTTGATTTTCTGGCTTGCTCCTCAGCAAACTTCTTCACCAATGGATCACTAGAGGCAGTTTGATGATCAGAATGGGACTCTACAGCTTTCTGCACATCTGCTTTATTTGATACTGATGCGCTTTGATTTGCTGGCATCGTACTAGCTGGTTTGTTTGTAGTCGAAGCTGCTGCAGGAGCAGGCGATGCAAGAGTTGCTTGTGAGGTCTTTACTGAATCTGAAAGCGCCGCTGCAGTTTTATCTGGGGCTTGAGTATCGGGTGCAGTTACAGCCTCGCTTTTCAGTACAGGCGCAATCGCTTGAGCCTGAATCGCTGGACTTGATGTCATTACAGCTGGCACAAATGCAGTTTTAGGAATAGAAGTGTTCGATAATGTCGGTGGTGCTGTGCGTTGCAATGCCAACGGCTTTTCTAGAGCCGGTGGCTTATTTAAGGCTGTGGAGGCTGCCGTATTGTAATGGCTACTTACGGGTAAGTTGAGTGCAATATCTTTTTCACTGACGACGACAACTGGTGCAAGCGGACGTTCATTCTGTTTGAGACTAGCTTTTAATAAATCAGTTTTAGCTTGTAAGGGCGTACGGATATGTTGCAGACGTGCAGCATTGCCTTCCTTTATTTTGACAATAATATTCAGCTCGCGCTCTGTCATGGGGCGAGAAGAAGTAATAGTAATAACCCCGGTGCCATTATTGCTGCGCCGAGTAAAAAAGTTCAGATGACCAGGTGGCTGATGCGATGCACCTATCGAGAGTAAATCTTCAGGTGAAGCCAGACTGACTTCAATCGGCAAATTGATATCAGACTGCCGAAAAGTCATTTCTGCGTAGAGTAATTCCCCAGGGGCAGACTGAATCTGAACCGGATCTACATTAATCGCATAAATATTTTGTGAAGCGACAATGGCTAAAATGGCAAGCTTTAATTTGTTATATACAGTCATCTTAATCGTGAGCTCAGTCATTATCGCATAGCGAAAATTATAGATTAACGGGATGTTTGTTTTTTGTAAAATACTTACGCAATAGTTACATAAAAAAGCCGATCAATAAAGATCGGCTTTGGGCTTTATATCCAAAGGATATTAGGCATTTTTATAATCAATCAGAATACGCAGCATACGGCGTAACGGCTCGGCAGCGCCCCAAAGCAACTGGTCACCTACAGTGAACGCACCCAGATATTTTTTACCCATATTCAGCTTGCGCAGACGGCCGACTGGAACGCTTAAAGTACCTGTTACAGCAACAGGCGTCAGATCAGTCATGGATGCTTCACGAGTATTTGGAACCACTTTAGACCAGTCATTGGCACGTGCAATGATGTCTTCGATTTCATCCAAAGGTACATCTTTTTTCAATTTCAGGGTTAATGCCTGAGAGTGGCAACGCATGGCACCAATACGCACGCAGTGACCATCAATTGGCACGATCTGCTGGTTGCCCAGAATCTTGTTGGTTTCAACCTGACCTTTCCATTCTTCTTTCGACTGGCCGCTTTCCAGTTGCTTGTCGATATAAGGAATGAGTGAACCAGCCAAAGGAACGCCAAAGTTTGCAGACGGGAAGCCTTCACCACGTTGTAATTCAGCAATTCTAGAGTCGATATCCAGAATTGGAGAACGCGGATCATCTAGCAACTCTTTGGTATTGTTATATAAATAACCCATACCATTGATCAGTTCACGCATGTTNNGTCATTGACGTTGCCCATTCCACCAGATTGTTCTGGAACAGACCGCCCAAGCCCATCAGCATCAAGGAAACCGTACAGTTACCACCGACAAAAGTCTTGGTGCCTTTGACTAGACCATCTTTGATCACGTGCATGTTCACCGGATCAAGTACGATGATGGCTTCATCATCCATACGTAAGGTTGATGCTGCATCAATCCAGTAACCGTTCCAGCCTTCAGCTTTCAGTTTCGGGAAAACTTCAGAAGTATAGTCGCCACCTTGACAGGTAATAATGACATCCATTTGCTTCAGACTGTTAATGTCTGATGCATCCATAAGTGCTGGGGCGGTCTTACCGCCAAATGCCGGCGCTTCACCGCCTGCATTACTGGTAGAGAAATAGAATGGCTCAAAATGAGCAAAATCATTCTCTTCAACCATACGTTGCATAAGGACGGAACCGACCATCCCGCGCCAACCGACCAGACCTACTTTCATGTCACTTTGCCTCGGTGCGTTAAAAAATCAAAAGGGATTCGAGTGTACCAAAAAGGGACTCAACTGCAAGAGCTACACAATCAAAACATCAATATTCTTGAGAGAAATATCTGCTTTATGATACATACAAAATTGATAACGTCATTTTTCTTTTAGAAAAAATAATAACTTAATTAAGAGCGCAGTTTATGATATGGGTTATCCAAATTCTGGCAATCATTGTCATTTGGTTAAGTTTTTGGTCACTGATACCACGCGATGAATGGTGGATTCGGGGTGCGGATTTTCCACGCTTACAAATTCTGGTATTGGGCTTTATCGCCTTT
>DFCG01000162.1:0-11246 GCA_002367455.1 Acinetobacter sp. UBA3060
TACGGTCGGATCATCCTTGCCCTCAAACCAGTTTTCTGCCCACGGATTCCACAACTGTTCAATCAGAATGCGGTCAGTACTGATCTGGGCATGAGCACTGATCGACACATAGATACCATCTGATGGTTTTGCAAAAGACAGGCCAATTTGACCACGGCCAGTTTCTGCTGCTTTGACCAGATCATTGGTATTACGCAGGATGAAATATAAGTTTTGACGTTCGTTCATCTGTTCGGAGTTCAGCATGGTCATCGGCTGGGAGTGTATTTCATGTGTATCAGTTAAATGGCTGATCATGGTGTAACGGACATCCTTGATCAATTCCCATAATTTTTCACGATTATCATGTTGAGTATTGTTATGCTCGGTCATGTATGTTCTCCAGACGATTTTATGAAAGCTGAAAAGATTGCTTGGTATTTTCAGATTAATCATATTTAGAGACAGATGCCTGAGGTCTCACTGAACTCATACATTTTCATACTTAAATACAGGCAGAGACTACAGAATTGCTAAACAAGACAGCTCGATTTACAGGTGAATTCAATAGCAAAGATTTTAAAAACTTCAGGTCTGACACCTTTTATAAATGAAAAAGAGCTATTTGCCGAAACCGTTGAATTGAGGTGATTCAAAAATCTTGCCAAGCCATAGCTGCTGCAGCTTGATACCGAGCGTTTAGCTGATATGCTATTTGCCTCAACGATTGCCGAACCATTTATTGATGTGCTGTGAATTGAATGTGAGATTGATATTCCAGAGATTTATCAGCCTTTAGAAACTTCAGTAAAGCTAATTTTACGATCATTGTTAAAAATTTTCGAAACAAGGAAAGACGTTGTCTACATTTAACATGGATACCATATCCCCAGAATTCGAACTCACCGATGCTGAACTGCATCTGTATAGCCGTCAGATTCTTCTGGATGGCTGGGATATTGATGCGCAGGAGCGACTGAAATTTTCTAATGTCTGTATTATTGGTTGTGGCGGAATTGGCTGTGCACTGGCAGAACTTCTGGCGCGCGCAGGTGTAGGGAAAATCACCCTGATCGATCCAGATACCATCGAGATGAGTAATTTACAGCGACAACTGGCATTTATGCCGCAGGATATTGGATTTTATAAGGCAGAAACTCTGGCCAAAAGACTGAGTCAGGTTAATCCTAACGTACAAGTTGAATATGTGAATCAGGCCTTAACGGCTGAGAATGCAGCGCACTTGATTGAGCATCAGGATCTGGCGCTAGATGGCTGTGACCAGTTTACCACACGCTATCTGGTCAATCAGATTTGCGTGGAGCTAAATGTGCCCTTATTGAGTGCTTCTGCGATTGGCTTGCAAGGTCAGCTATTTATGGTCGAAGGGGATTCCGCCTGTTATGCTTGCCTGTTCCCGCCAGAAAATCAGGCCGATGAAAGTCTGCGCTGTGCAGATTCCGGTGTACTGGCCACCACACCGAATGTGATGGCCAGCTTACAGGCACATCATGCCTTGTTATATCTGGGATTAGGTCAGATACCACTTCGACAAAAGCTGTTGTTGTGGGATGGGCTGAGCTTTAAACAGCGGATTCTTGCTTTCGAAAAAGATACAGATTGCCCAATCTGTCAGGCAAGATAAGCCTGCAAAGTGAATTTTTTTGCTACACTGCGTTTAATTAATTTTTCCTAAGACATTATGAAAAACAATATCTGGTTAGATGGAATACGTTCAGTTGCCCGTATGGGAGAAACAGCAGTCGTTGCGGCAAAGGCGGGCTTTAAATATGCCACTGAAAAGCCGAGCAATGCCAAACTCATGCGTGAAACTTTTGAATCCTTAGGTTCAACTTATATCAAGCTGGGTCAGTTTATTGCCAGCACACCGTCGCTGTTTCCACGTGAATATGTTGAAGAATTTCAGGGTTGTCTGGATCAGACTCCACGCTTGCCGTTTAGCTATATCCAGCAAGTATTGGCTTCTGAATTTGCAGGACGTAATCTGGATGAAATCTTTGCATCGATTGATAAAACGCCGTTAGCTTCTGCATCTATTGCACAGGTGCATGCGGCCAAACTGGTGTCTGGCGAAGATGTCGTGATTAAAGTACAAAAACCGGGCGTAGAAACCATTTTGTACACTGACTTGAATGTGCTGCATTGGGCAACCAAGTTGCTGGAAAAAGCAGTCCCGAAAGTTAAGTTTGCTTCACTGGCTGACATTGTCGAAGAAATCAAAACCCGTATGGTGCGTGAAGTCGATTTTATCGAAGAAGCACAGAATCTGGATGATTTCGTTAATTACCTGAATCTCACCAACAATCAGGCAGCCACTGCACCTAAGGTTTATCATCAATATTCGACCCGTCGTGTGCTCACCATGCAGCGTTTATACGGTGTGCCTTTGACAGATTTTGAAGTGGTCAAAAAAGTATCCAAAGATCCATCTCAAGTACTTATCACTGCGATGAATACCTGGTTTGGCAGCTTGATGATGTGTAACAGTTTCCATGCCGATCTGCATGCAGGCAACCTGATGCTACTTGAAGATGGCCGTGTCGGTTTTATTGATTTCGGTATTGTCGGTCAGCTCAAGCCTGAAGTATGGACTGCCTGTATGGCATTTATGGATTCATTGCAACATACCAATTATGAGCTGATGGCGCAAAACATGCTGAAAATGGGTATGACCGCTGTGCAGATAGACACCAAAGTTTTGGCTGCTGATCTAGAGCGTTTATTCAGTGGCGTGTTGATGGCAGATCCACAGGAATTGTTAACGTCGAATCCTGCTGATCTGAACGATATCATGATGGATATGGTGGCTGTGGGTGAACGTCACGGGATCCGGTTCCCGCGTGACTTTGCCTTGNNAGCATGGATCCGAATCTGCTGTTAAAGCATTAATTTAATCCCTCCCGACCTCCCTTTCTAAAGGGAGGAGTTTCTCATTGCTTGATAAAGTAGAAGCGATAAAAGTCCCTCTTTATAAAAGAGGGATTTAGGGAGATTAGTTGTAAATATCATATTCTCGAGCAATCCAATGGACGCCATTATTATTGAAGGTTTAAAAGTTGAGACAGTCGTTGGCTGCTTTAACTGGGAGCGTCAAATTATTCAGCCTNNAAAGTCATTCAAGACGCCAAGCCTGAATTGATTGAACATGCAGCAAAGTTAGTGCTGAATGCACTTTTTACTACCTTTACAGCAATTGAATCGATTAATATTACGATCCGTAAGCCTGCCATTATCGCGCAAGCCAATTCTGTAGGGATACGTCTTGAACGCCACCGAAACGATTTTCGCCCTAGCATTAGCGAGTAATTGTCATCCTCAGCAACACTTTCAAGCTGCACAGCAACGTATTTCCGAATGGGGAGAAGTTCAGTTTTCTCCCATTTATATGATTCCTTGCCGGGATGGCATAGGTGCAGATTACTGGAATGCAGCGTGTTTATTGCGATGTTCAGTGTCTAGTGAAGACATGATTGAGCTGCTCAAACAACTGGAACAGGCATCAGGGCGAGTACGTCCATCCCATCAGATTACTTTGGATGTTGATTTGATTGCCTGGGGATTAGATCTTCAACATATGCAGTTTAATGAAAAAAAGTTGCCCTTGGCTCTGGATGTGAAAGTGCCCATGTTTGATATCTGGCATGATGCCATGTTCGAGTATGGATCACATAGCTTTCCTACAGTTGAACAGCTGATTTAAATCGAATCACCTAATTTCTGCTAATACAATTTATCTAGTACGAATGGTTAACCGGCCTGATCAAGCAAGATCAGGCTTTTTTTATGATTCAATTTTTTGTTTTTAGATTAAAAGAAAAATTCGGATAAGATGGTGCAGGTGGAGTTTGGGAATCATTTAAAAATGAAAATATTAGAAATCTTGGTTTCGGTCATTTTAATTCTTGGAATTCTTTATGTGATCCAACAGGGAATTAATATTTGATTGATTTAAAGCTCTGAAATGTATTTTAAGATCAATAAAAATCCTCAAAGTATCAAGAAATGAATCATCGCTCTTTCACTTTTTCTTGTTATAAAAAATAATCAGTAATACGATAATGATCGCCAAGATGGCAAGAATGATCGTAGTTTCCATAACAATACCTCTCAGGCATAAATCTTAAGTTTTAAGCATCTAAGTTAAAACCGAATATATATTAATTAAACTCAAGTTTTGTTAGAGCCGCTAGTTTTTTGAAAAACATTTTTCAGTGATGTTGATAGAAGAACCGCTCAATCCTATTCTGTGTCTAACTAAAAAAATAAACATATATTTAGCCAACAGACACATTAAATAATGATCCGATCCATGCACTGAATAACATGGCGATAATTCCCCAGAGCATGACCCGAACTGCACCTCTCCAGACACTTACTCCACCCGCATAGCTCGCCAGTGCACCCATCATCCCCAAACTTAAAACGCCAATCAGCATGACGCCTTTATCCAGATAGTGTTCCGGTAAAATCATGATTGAAATTAAAGGAAATAATGAGCCTACCGTAAATGCCATGGCGGAAGAAAATGCAGCGAGAAAGGGTTGGGCAGAGGTATGCGCTGAAATACCAATTTCATCCCGGGCATGGGCATCCAAGGCATTATGGTTGGTGAGCTGTTCAGCGACCTGTTGTGCCAAAGCGGGTTCCAGACCTCGTTGTATATAAATCGTTTTGAGCTCATTTAACTCATGCGTGGGATGGCGTTGCAGTTCGCGCTCTTCCATGAGTAGATCATTGGTTTCAATGTCTTGCTGGGATTTAACCGAAATATATTCACCGGCCGCCATTGAGGCAGCGCCAGAAATTAATCCGGCAACACAGGTCACCAATAAAATTTCTGTGGATGCTCCACTGGCTGCGATACCCACCACCAGACTGGTGACCGAAATAATCCCGTCATTTGCCCCCAGTACAGCTGCACGAAGCCAGCCCGCGCGTTCGATATAATGTTTTTCAAGATGGTATGAATGGCGCACAATGAAGCCCCTTTTTTATTATCATCATGATTATAGTAAATTTAAGTCATGTATAGATAGTAGGATTGAATCGATCTGAAAATTATCTTGAATGATCAGCTCATCGTGCGCTTGGCTGAGCATTTTATCAATCTAAGATAAAATCGAAATGAGATTCATAATTTCAAGAAATCAGACGCACTTGATACATAATTGATTTGCAAATGGTAAAAATGACTAAAGCAAATCAAACATATCGAACAAAATAACAGCTGAGTGAGCCGGTTTAAAAAGAGAATTATCATGAAAGAAAAACATGAAAGCCATAAATGCTTGGTATGCGGCAAGCACTTTCTTCTGAAAAATCTCACTCCGATGGGAACAGTCAGAAAGGTCATTACTGAAGAAATTGCTAAGGATATTCCTGACTGGACACCACAAGATTATATTTGCCAGGCAGATTTAACCCAGTACCGCATACAATATGTACATTCATTATTAAGTTCGGAAAAGGGTGAAGTGACTGATCTTGAGTTTGAAGTGATTCATAGCATGCATCAGCATGAACTGATCACCAAAAATGTGGAAACGAGCTTAGAGCAAAAGTGGACCTTGGGAGAAAGGCTCGCCGATAAAATTGCAACTTTTGGTGGAAGCTGGACCTTTTTGATTTGTTTTGCAATCTTCTTGGGCCTGTGGATTACGATAAATACTGTGGTGATGGTGACACGACCTGCTGATCCTTATCCATTTATTCTGTTGAATTTAATCCTGTCCTGTCTTGCGGCGATTCAGGCACCTATTATTATGATGAGCCAGAACAGACAGGAAGCAAAAGACCGCTTACGTTCGCAAAATGATTATCAGATCAATTTAAAAGCCGAGCTGGAAATCCAACACTTGCATGAAAAATTAGATCATCTGTTGCTGCATCAATGGGAACGACTGGCGCAAATTCAGGAAATCCAGCTGGACCTGCTTTCTGAAATGAGCAAAAAAGATTAAAGGAAGCTGTGGGGGAATCTCTATTATTTTATAGAGCTTATAAGTAATAAGATNNAAACCGTCTTATTTAAATAAAATAACTGGTTTTGGTCATCAACTTGGAAATGCCGGTCATGGCGATCTTGACTGGAACGGGTAAATCTACACCGCCAGCGTTTAACGCTGTATCTCGATGATGTAGTTCATCTTCATTCATCTGTTCCAGAATGCGACGAGAACGTTCATCCTGCGGTGGCAACTGGCTAATATGATGTTGTAAATGCATGCTGACTTGACGTTCTGTTTCAGCCACAAAACCCAGACTGTATTTATCGCCTGCGATCCCGGCAATTGCACCCATACCGAAGGAAAGACCGTACCAGACCGGATTGAGCAGACTGGTATGGCTATCCAGTTCTTTTAAGCGGTCTTCACACCAAGCCAGATGATCCTGTTCTTCAATTGCCGCCTGTTCCATTTCGCGACGCACATTCGGGAGTTTCGCCGTCATGGCCTGACCATGATACAGCGCCTGTGCACAGACTTCACCACTATGATTGACCCGCATTAAACCTGCCACATGACGTGCATCAATGACGGTTAACTGCGTTTCTACCGGTTGGGCCGGATTTTCACGTTGTGATGAGGTCGTGCCCGGGACTAGACTGCGTAATGCCTGGTCAAAAGAGTGAATCAGTTTATCGAGACCTGTATATTGACGCATGAATTAATCCTCCAAGGGTGCTTTTGCAGTTTTGATCATTGGTTTCAGCCGGTAAAGTAGCCAGAGAGTAAACAGGCCGCTTAATACTGCGGTAATACAAAAAAGTATTTTAAGATCAAGCTCTAGAACACTTAAAATAATAATAGAAAATATAGCAGAAGATACCATGAAAACGGCATTCAGAATGTTATTTGCTGCAACCACACGCGCACGATGTGAGCGGGGAGAATGCGCCTGCATCATGGCATACAGCGGTACGATATAAAAACCGCCGCTAATTCCGAGTAAGGTAACAGCCAGCATGACATGATAATAGCTCCAATCTTGCTGAAAGACATCTGCCAGGCCGATTAATGCACCTGTACGTTCCGGAACAAAAGCCAGACTCGCGGCCAGATACAGGGCAAAGATCACAAGACCGATTGCACCAAAAGGCACCATTTTAATATTGACCTGGCTGCCGCCAATTTTACGGCACAGGAAAGAACCTAGTCCGATTCCGACAGAAAAGAAAGTTAGCAACAGACTGGCGACATTTTCCGAGGCATGCAGATTTTGTAGTGTCAGCTGTGGAATCTGAGTCAGATAGGTGGCACCATAAAACCAGTACCATGAATTGCCCAGTAAAATGGTAAATACTAAAGGCAGGCCTTTGGCATATTTCAAGGTTTGCAAACTGGTACGAAAAAAGTTCCAGTCAACTTGCAGCTCAGGCGCGGGAATACTTTGTTTCAGGATATAGCGACTGGATATATAACCAATCAAGGCGATGCTGATGACGGTTAAACTGATCCAGATCAAGTTGCCGGCAGAAGCTGCAATAACTGCGCCGCCTAGAATCATACCGAACAGGATTGCCAGAGAAGTTCCGGATTGAAACAGGGCATTGCCGGACATCAGTTCATTTGGTTTCAGCACTTCAGGTAAAATGGCATATTTAATCGGGCCAAAGAAAGTGGAATGGGTGCCCATCAGGAACAGGGCAAATAACAGAATCCATAAATTNNACCAGCAGTAACGCCTGTTTAAATACATTATCGTTTAATGCACCAAAAAACTGCGTCAGAAACATCGGTAAAAAGCGCCGAGAAGCTAACAAATGTTCATTTTTGTTCATATAGGCCGTGCTACATTAAGTTTTATTAAGAAATGTCAGTTATGCGTAAACATTGAGAAAAATCATGTAAGATACTTTCAGCCATGTAAAGGTAAAAACCAATTAATTAAGCTCCTTAGCTTATATTTTTCGGTCAAATAATCAATTAAAGAATGTATTCGTTTAGAGTTTGCTATGCCTGCAAAGAAAAATTTTAAAAAAACGATGCTAAATCGCAGTATGGGGCCTCTCATACCACAGCATAGTGGTATGCAGCTGTGTATGAGCATCTTTTTTATGATGTTATCCCATCAGAGCATGGCACAAACCGAACAGCCCGAAACACCTGTGGCCATTTCTCAGGCAGAAATGGTAGACGAGCTATCCAAAGAAGCGATTCGTCAGGGTGTGGCTACGTCCGAAACGGAAGCGGAAGAAAAAATTGAAGAAGCCTTGGAGCCGGAAGTACCAGTCGACAGTATGTTGATGCTGGAACAACAGCAAAATGCAGGATCTGGTCTGGGTGAATTTACGCCGATCGAATTTGATGATCTGGAAGATCTGCCTATGCAGACCATTGACCAGAACATGGCCAATGAAATTTATCAGGTAGCCGAGCAAGCCAAACAGGAAGCACAAAACTATCGCAATAGTCAGACCAGTGAAACGGTGGTGGCTGATATCAGCCAGCAAGAACTGCTGGAAATTAATCAGGCACCGGTCAATGTCGACCAGTTGATGCAATCGATTCAGGCAGACAGCCAGATTATTGTGCAAAATAATGAAGCCGGATTGACCTTGCCAGAAGTGCCGGGTCAGTTGGTTGCTGAGGATGATAAACGTCCGAATCTGTTCAAACGGCTATTTTATAAAATCCGTCCTCCACGTCAGATCATGACCGCAAGAGTTCCTCGAATTAGTGCAGATGTGGTGATCATAAATGGGCAAGGTGTGGCGCAAAGCAACGGTATGCTGAATCGTAAAGATGTACCTGAAGGCCATCTGAATTTAAGAAATAATGTCAAAGCCAAATTATCCAGTTTTACCCAAGAGTCTTTTGGCGACTTTAATTCGGCTTTGCCGCAATTACGCACCTTGTCCAGACAGGCAGCGCAGGCAGTGGGTTATTATAATGCCCAGTTTAGGTTTGAAAAAATCTCTGACAGCCGGGTTCGAGTTTTTGTGAACCCGAATGAACCTGTCTTGATCAGTACTCAAAATATTGAATTTACTGGAGAGGGCGCCGAACAGCCACAATTCCAGGTCATCAGTCTTTTACCTGAACAGGAAGAAGGCGATATTTTCAATCATGGTAATTATGAAAAAACCAAGACACGCATTACCACAGCAGCCAATAACAATGGTTATTTTGATTCATTCTGGCGTCTGCATGATGTAAAGATTGCTCAGCCACAAAATACCGCCGATGTGAACCTGCGTTTTGAAACGGGTGAACGTTATAAATTAGGCAATGTCGAGTTCAGAATGAGCGATCCTGAAAAGGAATTTCCGCTGGACCGAGACGTACTGGAAAGTCTAGTCACCTGGACAGATGGTGCAGATTATACCTTCTGGCGGGTGAATAGCCTGGCCAATAACCTGACCAACTCACGCTATTTCAACTATACCCTGGTGGATGCGATTCGCCCCGATCCGCTCGATAAAGAGCTGGAACTGGCACCCGATATTCAAAGCCTGATTGAAGAACAGAAACGGACTGAAGATCAGGCTGCTACGATGCAACCAGCTCGCTCAGTATCCTCTTCTCAGGAGGTAACCCAGAATGTCGTAGATGAAGACCAGTTTGCCGGTAGCCGCGATCAGGAAAGTGCAAATTTAAGAACTTTGCGGGTTGAGCAGCAAACCAAAGAGAATGAACAGGATCGTTTAAAAGTACAGGCACGGGAAGAGAAAAAGATTCCAGTGATTGTGACTTTAAATGCAGACCGTTTAAACAATGCTGAAGTGGGTCTGGGTTATGGCACAGATACCGATATCCGTTTACGTGGTCAATATCGTCGTGCCATTGTGAACAAGCGTGGACATTCGTTTGATGCCAACATGGAGCTATCAGGTATCCGCCAATCCATTGATGGACGTTATAACATTCCCTATCACCATCCGCTGAATGACTATGTCAGTATTGTGGGGGGGTATGAGCGTGAAGAGCGTGAAGGTGTCGCACAGGGTGAAGGCCTGTTGATTGAATCGGCAGTCTTAGGTGCAGACCGGATTATCAAAAATCCACGTGGTAGCTGGCAACGGACTTTCGGCGCACGTTATCGTCTGGATCGCTTGAAGCAGGATGGTTCTGTCGACTTTAACCAGATTCCTGAAGCTTTTCGCTTTAATACCGAAGATGAGCAGCAATCCCTATTAGTCGGTTATGAAGTCTCACGTACCGAGAGCGATCGTCGGGTCAATCCGACCAAAGGCTTCAAACAGACCTATAAGATTGAACTGGGCAGTGAGGCTTTACTCTCTGATGCAGATATGGCCATTGTGAATGCGGGCTGGCGTTTTATCTATTCATTGGGTGAAAATGCAGACCATCAGTTTGTTGGGCGTGCCGACGCGGGTTATATTTTTACTCAAGATTTTGCCAAAGTACCGTATAACCTGAGATATTTCACCGGTGGTGACCAGAGTGTCCGCGGTTTTGACTACAAGAGCCTTTCTCCGGAAATTGACGGCTTTAAAGTGGGCGGGCAGGCCTTGGGCGTGGCTTCATTAGAATATAATTATCAGTTTAAGGAAGGCTGGCGTGCTGCGGTCTTTGCAGATGCCGGAAATGCCTATAATAAAGAATTCAGTAATCCGACCGAATATGGCGCGGGTGTGGGTGTACGTTGGGCTTCACCGATTGGGCCAATACGTATAGATGTTGCGACTGGACTGTCTGATGACAATTATCCGATTCGTTTACATTTCTTTATTGGATCGCAGTTATAAAACATCATTTTAAAAAATAGTTATTTGGGTAGATCATGGTCGAGAACCAACCACAGCCAGAACAAGAACCACAAGATAGCGTTGTGCCGAAAAAGCGCCGTATATTCAGAAGCATCCTATTATCGGTGCTTTTTTCGCTGATTTTTCTGCTGTCTGTGCTGGCTCTACTATTTTCGACCAATCAAGGCAGTAAATTCCTGCTGGATCAAGTGCTAGAACGCCAGCAAATTATTCAATATGAATATGAAGGCGGTAATTTATGGCGCGGGATTATTCTTAAAAATGTGCTGGTCAGCCTGAAACCGGTCGATGTCAAAATTGATCGTGCTGATGTAAAACTTGGTTGGCGCGCGATTGTCAAAAAAGAAATTCATCTGACTGAAGCCGATGTCCTTAATCTGCAAATTATTAACAAGCGACCTTCAACAGGCGAACCGTTCAAGTTTAATGCCATCCGTTTGCCTTTTATTTTGCGCGTTGACCATTTACTGCTGGATCATCTGGTGATTAAAACCCAGACCAATGCAGTCGATTT
>DFCG01000162.1:11265-15089 GCA_002367455.1 Acinetobacter sp. UBA3060
CAATACGCCTGATTTATTAACGGGTTGGGTTATCGTGCATCCGATGCGTCCTCAGGTAGCAATGCGCGGCGAGTTGAAGTTCAAGGATTATCACTGGCCTATTCTGGCCGAACAGAAACTGTTTACCAAAGACGGCATTGCCGAGTTCAATGGTGATATCCAACGTCTAGATCTAAATGTCCTGACTGACCTGATTGGGGAAAATATTCCGCAAGGTCAGTATAGTGCGGTGATGTATACCGATCTGGTCAATCAGCTGAATATTACCGATCTGAATGGTCAGTTGATGAAAGGCGCAGTCAGCCTTGCCGGGACAGTGGGCTGGAAAGACCGGGTCAGCTGGGATTTGGCTGGGCGTTTGAATGGGATTGATCCTAAACATGAGCGCATTCCGCAAGTCGTACAAGATTTCTTGCCGCCAAGTCTGGATGCCAATATCGCTTCTGCGGGTAATCTGGAAAATGGCCTGCACCTTACCGGACTGGTTGATTTTGACCGCTATGAAAGCTGGAATCTGAAGCTGGATCAAAATCCGGTCAAGGGCAATAAAATACAACCGATGCTACTGGATGTTGCCTGGAAAAATATTGATCGCGCCGTACCTTATGTGGGCTGGCTCAGTAGTCAGTCTGGCGATGTCAAATTGGCATTGGTCGAAGGTCAGCAGAATATTCATGTGGCGACCAAAGTTGAGCAGCATGAAGAGGGTCTTTTACCTGCAGGCATGTATCAGGCCAAACTCAATCTGAACAAGAATATCCTGAATGTCCCGAGCTTTAATTACAGCGCCAATGCACAGGCAGGCAGCTTAAGCGGTAATGCACGGATTGAACTGCCACAGGAAAAACGNNGCAGCTTCACCGGTAGATCGTTTGAATGGCCAGGTTAAAGCCAATGGTTATGCGCAACCGAATCAGCAGATTATTAAACTGAACAGTGTCGACCTGACCGGGCGACTGGCAGAGCAGAATGAAACTGTACGTTTGACCGGTAACAGTACCATTGCCTTGTTATTCCATAATGAAAAAGCGGGCGGCGGTTTTAGAGGGTATGCGATCAATTATGATGGTGCTTTAAACGCCAGCCAGCTTAAAGCCAGTCAGGGTCTGCTAAAACTGCGCGTTTCAGGTACCCCGGACATGTTGAAGATCAATGAATTCCGTCATGATGGTGTGGCTGGCAAGATTAATGCCAGCGGTCTGGTCAATCTGGCGAATGGGATTGGCTGGGATATCAATGCATCTTTAATCCGTTTTAAGCCGCAATATTTTAATGCCAAACTGAAAGGCGAATTGTCAGGCAATGTGCAAACCCAAGGGGTGTGGTCAGATGCCTTAAAACGCATTCAGATTCAACGCTTAAATCTGGCCGGTATGCTGAATAATAAACCGGTACGTGGTACAGGTAATTTATCGGTCATCATTAATTCGAACCAGCGCGGTTTTGTACCACAGCAGTTTGAAGCCAATAACTTGTTCCTGTCTTATGCCAGCAACCAGATTCAGGCGACCGGTAATGCACAAAATCTCCAACTGAAAGTCAATGCGCCGGCTCTGTTTGAATTGTATCCAGGCTTAAGAGGTCGTGCGCAGGGCTATATCAATATGCAGGCACAGCCACGATTGCAGGCTTCAGCCAACCTGTCTATCGACAATTTTGCCTTTAAAAACCTGTTTAGCGTGCAGAAAGTTCGTGTTCGTGGACAGTTGCCAACATCGCAAAGCACACCAACTTTATTGACCGCAACTATGGATCGCCTGCGTAGTGGTTCACGCGAGATTGTACGCGGTGAGATATCATTGGCCGGTACCCGTGCTGCGCACATTCTCAAAGTGCAGGCAGAAAACCGCCTGTCAAAATTCTTTGTGCAGCTCGCCGGTGGCTTTAATGCCCAAAATAACTGGCTGGGTCAGATTCAAAAAGGTGATTTCGACTCTTTACGTGCCCGTCTGGTGCAACGTCAAAATGCAGCAGTGATTTATAACAGTGCTCAATCGGATCTGTTTGTTGGTGCTCATTGCTGGATGAGTCAGCAAAGCCAGTTGTGTTTTGATCAGCCGATTCGGGTCAACAAAACCCGTGGCAGTGCCTCTTTTATTACTCAAAACCTTGATCTGGAAGACTTCAGTGCATTCCTGCCTGATGGATTGGCATTGACGGGTAAAGTCAATGGTTATGCCAAGGCTGCTTGGGCACAAGGCGCCAAACCTAAAATCGACGCACGTCTGGTGACGCGTAATGGTGTGGTGGGCTTATCTTCTGAAGATCCAGATTATTTGGGTTCTACACTCAAATATGATGAAGTCGGGTTGGTCGCAAAAAGTGTGGCAGATGGCTTGCANNTCATCCATACGTCAGAATTCTGCCAGCATCAATGGCGCATTTAACAGTGGCCGTGGTGTGGGCAAATTAACCGGTTCTGTGGACTGGAAAGGTGATCCGCGGGTGCAGTTAAAACTGCAAGGTGACAATCTGCTGATTCGTCAGACCCCATTAATTACTGCTGTGGTGACACCTGATTTGACCCTGGACATGTATCCATTTAATAAAAAACTGAGTCTGAGTGGCACAGTCGATGTACCGCGGGCATTGATTTCAATGCCTGAAGCCTCAGAACCTGTAGTTGGTTTATCTTCAGATGTACGTGTCGTGCGTGAAGGTGATGATCAGCTGGCGATCTTGAAGTCTGCACGTCCTTGGGATATCCGGGCAGATGTTGCCGTTTCTTTAGGGAATCAGGTGATCTTTCAGGGCTTTGACAGTCGTATTCCACTCTTGGGTCGAGTCAATCTGTCACAGCGTGGTCTGGAAACTGCAATGCGTGCCAATGGTGCAATCGGGGTATCACAGCGGGTGAAAATCGAAGCCTATGGCCAAAGTCTGGACTTGAATCGTGCTATCGCGCGTTTTAATGGTGAACTTACCAATCCGACACTGGACATTGATGCCAATAAATCGGTTCAGGGTAGTACAGTCGGGGTACGGGTAACAGGGACTGCATCGAGTCCAAGTATTCAGATTTATAATGATGCGGGCCTGTCAGAACAGGAAGCCTTAAATGCCTTGATTACCGGTCGTGTTAATGAGGGTGTATCTGGTTTAAGCCAGGCTGAAGGATTTAGATCCGATGTGAATAATACGATCGCTGCTGCGGGGATTAGTTTGGGCTTGGGTAGCACCCGCGCACTGACCAACCAGATCGGGCGCAGTTTTGGCTTAACTGGTCTAGCTCTGGATGCCCAAGGTACAGGAGATGATACCCAGGTTTCTGTGACCGGTTATATTACGCCTGATTTATATCTGCGCTATGGGGTCGGGGTATTCACACCAGTGAATAAGCTGACTTTACGTTATCAGGTAAATCAGCGTCTGTATCTGGAAGCGAGTCAGTCTTTAGAACGTGCGATTGACTTGTTCTATAATTGGCGATTCTAATCTCATTAAAAAAGCCCTAATTTTAGGGCTTTTTTAATTTGAGATAGCACACAAATTTTATTGGTCATACAGTAGATTGATTTATGGATCAGCAGAAGCGTTAATGTCTGAATTCAATCCCTCTATATATACGACAATGAAATCACGAGTAGAGAAAGAATTTAGGATGAGACTTCAGGGTAAAGAAAACTGATCGTCGTATAATTCAGTTATCACATATAGAAAATCAATTAAAACATGCAATAACAGACTGAAAATCAATAAACCCATAATAAAAATAGGTGTATATTGAAAATACGATTTCACGCATAAGAGCATCTTCGCATGTCGACTAAATTTATCATCCGTTTTGCTGCGATTCTATTTTCTGTACTTATTTTGACTGCATT
>DFCG01000162.1:15115-21063 GCA_002367455.1 Acinetobacter sp. UBA3060
TCCAGAATTTGGATTTAACTCTCAAATCATCATGATTTACATAAACTCTAAGAAATAAGGGAATATTCTTATCATTATTCATTCAAAATAGGTCTTCATCATAAAACTCATCATTTTAGAGAAAACAGAATGCCTAAAAATAATTATCTACCAGCTCTAGAACAAGTTTATGACTTTTTAAAGGAACGACCAGGTTTTAAGGATAAAAGTGAATTTGATAAAGCAGTAGAATATTTTAGAACTCTTCATGAAAGTGATCCTCTGGATTTCAGAGTTCAAGCACCGAATACTGTCGCTGGAAAATTTGGGGCCAAAGAGACTATAAATTTAGGGTCTATGCCAGAATTCAGTAATAAGGAAAATTTCCTTAACTGGATAGATACGCAAATTAACCACTAGTTGAAAGACTTTAAGCAAACGCATCATCCGGCAGGTTTTCATTTATTATTCATACATTCATTAACATGTAGTACAGAAAACAATCGAAACTGAGTTGGAAAACTACAAATTTGAATGATAACTTTGTATTCAAATCTTCCCAGTAAAGAGGTGAGCAATGAAGTTGTTGACTTTGGTTGGTATGGGAGTAGCAGCGAGTTATTGTTATAAAACTATGAAAAATGGCAAGCTTGCTCTTTCAAAACCTGACTTTGATGAAAGTGTAAAACGATTTGTACTGCAAGAATTTGCAGCTTAGTTCTTCACGATATATTTTCCAAAAAGGCTCATCGGAAGATGGGCTTTTTTATTTTCTAAAAATTTATAATTCTAATATTCAGATTAAAAGCAGTTTAATTATAGCCACCATGTTATAAACCTACCTCGTGATCTATTTTAAATAATTAAATGAGAGCTAATGGATGATGAAGATGGAAATGAATGGTGCGAGCTTATATATTCTGAAGCCTTGAGAATATATAAACCAACAAAATACAACACAGTCAACAAACTGAGATTCTTTGCCCTGATTTTAGAATTATTCGCAGAAATGCAGCATGAGGATGCAATGATTCAAGTAAAGACTGTGAATGTGAAACTTAAATTGAGATCTAAAAATTACATTTTTTGGGTGTTTGAAATGCCTGATTTTCAGGATAAGACGTTATTTTTAACTTATATGTCTAGTAAATTAAGTCAGCTATAAAGTGTCGTTGAAAGCTAAAATCGCCAATCAATTTAACAAGCATAGTTTTTTTTATACTAATGGTCTATTTATATATTTTTATCAATAGCTTGCTTATTTTCTAGTCGTTACTCACTTTGACAACATACCTGAATCAGCGCAAAAGTGAAAAGGGGAAGACCTATCGAAAGATGGGCTTTTTTAATATGTATAGCTTATTGAACGAAAAGTAACTTAAAGCAAATGTAAGAAAACAGTTTATTAATACTCTCTATACTTTATTGGTAAATTCACAGTGCTATATTCGTTTTGCGAAAACAAGAAAACGCAAATAATATGAAGAAAATGACTACAGCACTAGCCCGCTTATTTGAAAAAGTAAGTGGGCTTTTTAATTGAAAAATTAATGTAATATTATGCTAATGTATAAATTATAAGTTTATATATAATGCATGAATAGATTCTATCGCTGTAGTTTCTTTCCAATTTCAGCCTCCTTCCCTAAGGAGGCATTTTTTTGTCGATAGGAAAGTAATGTTCCAATTCCTATTATGTTTATTCAGTTACACAAATGATCATCGTTGACTATTGAATGAATCTTTCAAATATTTGAGCATGATATTTTATTGGTTAAATAAGAGATGGATCGCCATGATAGATGAAGAAAAGCCTTTGAACTTTGACGACGATAGTGAACCTCAGGATTTCGAAGATGAAGAATTTATCGATGATAAGAAAGAGGATGAAATGTACAATGCTATTACCAAAGATGGGTCAAGTGTTGATCCTGCGGATGATGGGACGCGTCATATTCGCCCTGAAGACGGTGATCCTATAGAAATTGAAGAGTAATAAAAAGCCCAATTCAATATTGGGCTTTTATCGTCTGGTGGATGAGAATGAAAATACAATATTTCCCATTTAGAATTGGGCGGATTGATCAAAATCCCCATCTAGAAAATTTAAATAGTCATTGAAATGATTTTTTTCACTTAATAAAAAAGCCCCCATGAATGAGAGCTTTTATGTCAACTCAATCTAGCAGAATAGTCTAAGCTAATATTTGAAATGACATCCAATTAATCTTTAAAAGTATCATTTAACGCAGTTTGAACTGCTTCAACCCGTGCCTTGCAAGCTTTATAGGCGGTCATGGATTCTTCCACGATTTTCATCAAGTTATCAATATCCGGTTCTTGCTGAGATTCGAGCAATTCCGCATTCTTTTTCAAGATGTCATAGCCTTGTTGGAAGCTCAAAGTATCATGATTCATGAGGAAGTACCTGTATAAGTTGTGCTGAAAAAATGCCGTCATGTAATTCGACTTCAACCAGATCGCTGGACTGAATCTGTTGAATAGAGGCAACCACATGTTCTTGCTGGCGCACGATGGCATAACCCTTGGATAAAACATGTTTAGGATTTTGTAGTAGCGTTTCCCGCATCAGGGCATCAAGCTGCTGATTAATCAGCTGGGTATGCTGCTGGGCCAGACTGGTAGTATTGGCCTTGATCTGTTGCAGACGTTGCAGCGCATCCATAATCTGGTTGTTGGCCAGACTTTGAATCAGTTTCAAAAATTGATCATTCTGATTTTGATAAGCTTGAATCTGTTGCTGGGATAAACGCTGAATGCGCTGTAGATAATTCAGAATATCCTGGGTCAGTTCAAAGATATGATTGCGGATTCCGGCAATGGCTTTACTCGGAGTATCAAAGGAGCGATGCGCAATCTCATCCAGAATGGTACGGTCTTTTTCATGCCCGATGCCGACCCAGACCGGTACCGAACGTTTACAGAGCAGGGCAGCCAGATCATAATCATTCAAATAAGCCAGATCATTGACTGCGCCACCACCTCGTATAATCACAATCAGATCCGGTGCGGTATTATAAGTCTGTGCCCATTGTTTGAGCGCTTGTGCCAGACTGTACATAATACTTTGCGGGGCGGTATTTCCCTGAAAAGTCGCACTGTGATAGATAAACTCACACACCTGCGCACGCTGCAGTGCATCGGCATCTTTTTTAAAATCTCCCAGGCCTGCTGCATTTTCGGGAGCAATCACCAGAATCCGGTTCAGGTCAAAAGGGCTGGGCAAGTTTCTATTGCGCTGAATCAGTCCTTCAGTCGTCAACCGCTCAACAATCTGCTGATAACGCCGGGCAATATCTCCCAGAGTATAGCCTGAGTCAATTTCAACGATATTTAAAGAAAAACCATACTGCGGATCGAAATTAGCTTTGACTTTAATCAGCACTTTCAAATCACGACTCAGCTCAATTCCGCTTTCACGTTCAAACTGCGTGACAATTTTCTGGGCACTGAATTTCCAGATAGTCGCTCGGCAACTGGCGATGACCTGATCACTGTCGGCTTCTTTTTCTGCCAGCTCCAGATAATAATGGCCGGCTTTAATACTTAGATTACGAATCTCGGCTTTAACCCATACCGGTGTATCGAAAGTGAGTTTGACCACTTCCTGAACTGTAGCAAGATATTCCCTGAGGGAGAGTTGAGGATCGTCTGTCATGCCAATAGAAAGTTTAAAATTCAATCAAATATTAAATCAATCCAGCACATATCACAAATCTAAAAGTGAAGTCATATTTGANNAGGTTCAGCGAATCCTGCAAGCGCTTATTGTGTCAATCAGGGTGGCAAGCTTGAGATTCGTACTGAAAGCAATGGTCAGGTCGGATATTGCCATTTAAAGAATGGTCAGGTGGTCGAGGAGTGGGAATTACTGCACATGAATCAACCTAAATGTATTGCTGATCAGGCAGCGGCATTGGTGGGTCAGTCCAATTTGACTGAAGCGCAAATCAAGCAGAAAACCCAGGCACAAATTGTACGTATGGTTGAGCCGGGTCAAGCGGTGACGATGGATTATCGTGAAGAACGAGTGACTGTAACGGTTGATCCTACAAGCAAAAAGATTATCCAGGCTTCATGTGGTTAATTACACAAAATGAAAAAGCCCATTAGTGGGCTTTTTTAATTCCATACAACTGGCATTTTGAAATGACAAATCTTCCCCGATCTTTTATATTGCCCCTCGGAAGGAGGAATTCATGAAAAAGTTATTGGCTTTATTGTTTATGCTGGCGCTGGCCGGTTGTGCCGAGAAGAAACCCTTAACCCCTGAAGAGCAGTGGCAAGGTTATTGTCGAAGCGTCGGTAATGCGGCGCGTACCATTATGCTGGATCGTCAGAATGCGATTGAGAAAGAAAAAGCAATCGAGCATGCTAACAAGATCGATGATGAAACCACCAAAGGTTTTATCCTGAATATTATTGATGAAGTCTATGCGATTCCAGCCGAAGAGATTAAGGTAGATGTAAAAGCAGCCCGTGAAAAAGTCCGCGCTGAATTTACTGCAAAGTGTATTGCGACACCGCATGATGAATTACCAGATTACAAACCGTTCTAAAGGACGGTTTTTTTATATCTGGATAAAATTTCCAACTAATATTTCCCATTAAATGTATTTAAACATACGCATCTTCAAAAGACTGAAAAATAGAAATAGCCTAAGCAAAATGTACACTTTGTGACAATTTTTAAATCTAAAATATAGAAATACTTATCTTTATATTGAATAATGAATTTAACTCCAATTAACCAAGGAGTAGCACAATATGGAAGTCGTCAGATATTTGCATCATTCTGATCTACTGCTGGAAGATGAAGAAGGTGTGGTCATTATTGGCGGCAGTCGCTATGTACTCAGCGTTGGTGACAAAGTCGTTTTAAAGAAGATGCTAGAACAAGATAAAAAGCTTTATCAGATTGATATTTCCTTTGCCAGCAATAATCACAGTACCACCTATGAAGATGAATGCGTGGTGAAATTCCAAGGCTGCCGAGACTCATATCAGCAGTATTTAAACTCGACCACTGTACACTAAGGTGGAGTATCTTTTTAACTTCAAATCAGGCAACATCAGGGTTGCCTTTTTTATGCATTAAATTCAGTTAAAAGGGCCTATTCATGGGCTTGTTTCGTGTGGTGTAAGCTGTAACTGATTATGGAATAATCATTAAGAGCATCATTTAGTTATAAAATAACGAGCATCACGAAGAAACACTTGAGTTGCATTAACTTTTAACTGGAAATTTAGTAAAATTTCGGAGTCCATATTATTTATGAAGCTTGGAATAAGCAGGAATTCATAAGTAATTTTTTAAAAAAGAGGAATAACACTGTGCTAGAAGCTTACCGCCAACACGTTGAAGAACGTGCCGCACTCGGAGTCCCACCGAAGCCACTTGACGATGCCCAAACAGCTGCATTAGTTGAACTACTAAAAAACCCGCCAGCTGGTGAAGAAGCATACTTGGTAGATTTGCTTGAAAACCGTGTACCAGCAGGTGTTGACCAAGCTGCATATGTAAAAGCTGCGTTCTTAGCTGCATTGGCAAAAGGCGAAGCAACCTCTCCACTCGTTTCTAAAGAACGTGCTGTTTACTTACTAGGTACTATGCTTGGTGGTTACAACGTAGCGCCTTTAGTTGAACTTTTAGACAATGCTGAGCTTGCTGAACTTGCAGCTGAAGCATTGAAAAAAACGCTTCTTGTATTTGATGCATTCCATGACGTTGCTGATAAAGCAAAAGCTGGTAACGCAAATGCTCAAGCAGTTATGCAGTCTTGGGCTGACGCTGAATGGTTCACTAGCCGTAAAGACGTTCCTGAAGAAATCAAACTGACTGTTTTCAAAGTAACTGGCGAAACCAACACTGACGACTTGTCACCTGCACAAGACGCTTGGAGCCGTCCAGACATTCCATTGCACGCAAATGCAATGTTGAAAAACGT
>DFCG01000162.1:21071-21649 GCA_002367455.1 Acinetobacter sp. UBA3060
TTCAACACGATGGAAGATGCTGGTGCGTTACCGATCGAGATCGATGTTGCTAACATGAACATGGGCGACGAAATCGTTCTTAAGATCGATCACGCTGCTGCTAAAGTAACTGCGTTCAAAGACGGCGCGCAAATCGCTGAAGCTGAACTTAAAACTCCAGTACTTCTAGACGAAGTTCGTGCTGGTGGTCGTATTAACCTGATCGTAGGTCGTGGTTTGACGACTAAAGCGCGTGAAGCTTTAGGTCTTCCAGTATCTACAATGTTCCGTACTCCGGTTCAGCCTGCTGCAACTGGTAAAGGTTTCACTCAAGCTCAGAAGATGGTTGGTCGCGCTTGTGGTCTTCCTGAAGGTCAAGGGGTACTTCCAGGTACTTACTGTGAACCTAAGATGACTACTGTGGGTTCGCAAGATACAACAGGTCCAATGACTCGTGACGAATTGAAAGACTTGGCTTGCCTAGGCTTCTCTGCTGACCTTGTTATGCAATCTTTCTGTCATACAGCTGCGTATCCAAAACCAGTTGACGTTCAAATG
Source organism: Acinetobacter sp. UBA3060 (assembly GCA_002367455.1). Lineage (GTDB taxonomy): Bacteria > Pseudomonadota > Gammaproteobacteria > Pseudomonadales > Moraxellaceae > Acinetobacter. Next base: position 21,609 of record DFCG01000162.1, read on the forward strand.
CAACACTCGCTTCCTGATTTCATCATGAACCGTGGTGGTGT
>DFCG01000006.1:0-3207 GCA_002367455.1 Acinetobacter sp. UBA3060
AGCCATTGCAAGGACTTGATCACGGCATCACAACAGTCTGCGACATGCAGAAAACTGCGTTCTACTGTGCCATCCGCAGTATGGGCCTGACGGCGTAATTCCAGATATTCACGTTGCTGTGCAGCGACCTGCATCGCCAAAGGCAAAATATTTTTCGGTAAAGGTGGCACCGCTTCCCCCAGCACACCGTGTTCAAAGGCGCCGGCGATATTGGACAGACGTAGGATCGCAATCCGCCATTCATTATCAGTTTTGGCAGTATCCCGGATAATTTCCTCAACCATTTGTTGCGATTTGATATAGGGATTCGGATAAGTGAAGTTAAAAGGCAGATCTTCGCTTAAGTCTGCACCAGATTGTCCATATACCGCCAGACTGGATAAATGTACCAGATGACGCACGCCGGTACGCTGCATGGCACGCATGAGACTCATAATACAGCTAACATTATCATTATAATATTCAAGTGGTTTTAATACTGATTCTTCCAGTGATTTAAAACTTGCGGTATGCACCACAGCCTGAATCGAATGCTGCTCAAAGACTTTGTTCAATGCTGGCGTATTGCGAATATCAATTTTGATAAAAGGTACATACATACCAGAAATAAATTCGAGGCGCTCCAGAGTCTGTAAGTTAGCATTGGCCAAATTATCGACCACAATGACCTCTAGTCCTTGTGCTAACAGACTTAAAGCAATATGTGAGCCTAAAAAGCCTAATCCACCCGTCACTAAAATCATTTATACTACCTACTTTCTGATGAAGCCAAGATCAATCTGTTGCTATTGATCAAGCCTGTAGTGAATTTCGATGAGCACCTTAATTCTTGTTACCTCCGCACCGACTTCCATTTATGCCTGGCATGCCCTGGGTTTGGCTCAGGCCTTGCAAGATAAACAGGAAGCATTCCGTGTATTCTTCTATCAGGACGGCGTATCGGTCGCAAATGCACTGCAATGGGTACCCGACGATCAACGTCATCTTACACATGCATGGCAAGCGCTACAGATTCGCCTCCCGGTCTGTGTAAGTGCAGCATTGGCACGTGGAATTACAGATCTGGACAATGCTCGACGTCACAATATTCAGCAGCATAATCTGGCAGATGCCTTTGAATTGGTCGGTTTAGGTGAACTTGCCGATGCTGTTCAGTCCTCACAACGTCTCATTCAATTCTAGATGTTTCATTTTTTAGAATGTGTTGCTTTTCCAAGGAATCTTGTGTGAAATCTGTACTTGTTATATTAACCCAAGCCAATCTGACCAGTCTGCAGGTGCATGAAAGCCTATCGGCTACGATGGTCCTGGCAACTTTTGGCGCAGAAGTTAAAGTCCTGCTACAAAGTGCTGCCCTCAGTTTGCTGCATTCAGACCTGCAATTTGACCAGGTGCATCATGCATTCAAACTGGCATCAAATATGGTCGACAGTTTCGAGTTTTATGATCTCACTCCGATTCTGATTGAGAAAAAAAACCAGCATTCCTCATTTGTGGCACAGAGCGAACAAGAAATCGAATTTATTGAGCTTAATTCTGAATTTATTCAAAGCTTTGATCATGTGATGTATTGGTAAGGAACAAGGATATAAAAATGTCAAATCACACACTTTATCTGATCCAATCCAGCTATTCGGCAACAGCGCAGATCCTAGAGCAACTGGCTCAAACTTATACAATGGGTGATCAGGTCGTGCTGATGGGTGAAGCGGTTTTGCTGCTAGAGCATTCATTTCTTCAAAGCTTGCCGAAAATTCACATACTGAAAAATGATGCGGAGTTATTAGTACAGCCTTTGCCTGATCAGATAAAGCTTTTGAATTATGCGGATTTTGCAGATCTTTGCCTCGAGTTTAATCGCTGCATTTCAATGAAATAATAAATGAGTTAGATATGAATTTAGAATTGGATCAAGATGGCCATCTGGTTGACTATACCATCTGGAATGAAGAAGTCGCTCAAGTGCTGGCCGATAGTCTGGAACTGAGCTTAACTCCTTGGCATTTTGAAATTCTGCAAGCGGTACGTCAGTTCTATCAGCAGTTTGGTCATTCACCAGCAACACGACCACTGATTAAATTTTTAATGAAAACTGTCAGTGCCGATATCAATAATGCCATGCTTCAAGAAAAGTTTAATACTGGTCTGGTGGCCCGTCACTTAAGCCGTTTGGCTGGTGTACCCAAGCCTGCAAATTGTTTATAAAGATACTTAGCTTTCTATAGTGTGTATTTAAAGGCCCAGATCATTTTTTGGGCTTTTTTTTATGAGAGCAATTTTCAGACTGAGAATAATGAAAGATACAGCTGGATCTAATTCGTCAAGTTCGAGTTTGTTCTAATACTCGCAACGCCCGATGCAATTCATGATCCATTTCAGGCAGAACTTTAATCAGAAACTCAATTTGTGCTTTCGCTTCGGCCTTGCTCACCAGTTGGGCCTCTACCAGTTTTTGCTGCTGACTGATCAACAAACTGACTTGTTGAGGATTTGGTCGTTGTCCCTCACTTAAAGCGTTAATGATCTGAGTAAAGTCCAGATATAACTGTTCTTGTTGCTTTGATAATTCGCTTTGCTTTGCAACCGTATCGTTCTGTTTCTTCTTCGTAGTTTGACTATTCTCAGGAGAGTTAACAGATATATAGCTTGCCGATTTTTCAACTGGCAGGACCGGATCAGAATGGGTCTGATCAGTAAAATTCGTCCGATAGATTTCTTGTCGTACCTGATAGCCAATACCGGCTAAAGTCCCAAACAATAGCAATCCGAGCATTACATAGAACAGAATTGTTTTATCATTCATTTTTATGTCCTCAGCTAAAGAAGACAGCCTTTATCAAAAAGCTGTCTTTTTCGCTCATCGACGATTGACTACGGCGTTGACCAGTCTGCTGGTGCATATCCAATCCGGACGCGTTGTGGATGATTTCCTACCGGTACACTCAGCACTTTATTGCCTGTGGCAAAATCAATCACTGTGACTACATCTGTTTCACTTTCTGAAATTACACAGCTACGACCATCCGGGCTTCGCGTTGCCCAATAAGGTTTACCTGCAGAAATCAGTTTCCCGGCTGTCAGTGTTTTGCGATCTACAATCGTAGCATAGTTATCCATGGTACCGGCGACACAGAGCTTTTCACCATCAGCACTGATTGACAATCCATGATGACGTGAATCATTCACCCATTTTGTCCGGTCTTTCGG
>DFCG01000112.1:0-432 GCA_002367455.1 Acinetobacter sp. UBA3060
TACGACGCGTGTCGAAGCAGACAAGAAATATCCGGTCTTGCTCGCGAATGGTAACCTGCTAGAAACCGGTGAAGTCGATGCCAACCGTCATTATGCCATCTGGCAGGATCCGACCAAGAAACCGAGCTATTTGTTCGCCTGTGTCATTGGTGATTTGGCAGTGATGAAAGATTCCTATATCACATCGGAAGGCCGCAATGTAGCTCTGGAAATCTACGCAGAAGAAAAAGATATTCCAAAATGCAAGATCGCCATGGAAGCGCTCAAACATTCCATGCGCTGGGATGAGGAGCATTATGGTCTGCCTTATGATCTGGATAACTACATGATCGTGGCGACCAGTGCATTCAACATGGGTGCCATGGAAAATAAAGGTCTGAATATCTTCAATACTTCATGCGTGCTGGCCGATGAAGAGTACACCACTGATGC
>DFCG01000112.1:569-874 GCA_002367455.1 Acinetobacter sp. UBA3060
GTTTATGAAAAAGGTGCGGAAATTAACCGCATGATGGCGACCTTGCTTGGCAAGGAAAAATTCCGTCAGGGAACCGATGAATATTTCCGCCGTCATGATGGTCAGGCGGTAACGGTTGAGGATTGGGTGGCTGCACTAACAGCAGGTTCAGGTGTGGATCTTTCAAATTTCCTGACCTGGTATAATCAGCCGGGTACGCCTAAACTTCAAGCAAAAGCTGAATATGATGTAGAGACCCAAATCTATCGCCTCAGCTTTAAGCAAAGCCTGAAAACCCATGCTAAATATCCAAATCTGAAAGCAGT
>DFCG01000112.1:887-9822 GCA_002367455.1 Acinetobacter sp. UBA3060
AATGGTTTTAACCAGTGGCAAGTAACTCAGACCTTACTCGAGCGTATCTTGCTGGATGACCAGCCTGCAGAAATTTATATCGAGGCTATGCTCAATACCTTGCCGGATGTGATTGAGAAAGATCCGCTGTTGGCATCACGTCTGTTTGATATTCCGTCGGAAGGTTATTTAGGTAGCCGTATTGATCAGGATTATAATCCAGTCATGATTCAGGAAAAACGTGAGGCTTTGCTGCATACCTTGGCACGCGCATTTGGGGAAACAGCGAAAGAAACTTATCTCAATCTGGATCCTGATCTGCAATCTGAATTCTCGCAAGCAATGGGCGTGCGCGCCTTAAGAAACATCATGCTGACGATGATTGCTCGTCAGGGAGATGCATTTGCCTTTGATTTAGCCCATGAGCAATATCACACAGGCAATATGTCTGAACGTTTGGGTGCGCTGAAAGTCTTGGTCTGGAATGATGCACCACAAGCAGAAGAAGCTTTGGCAGATTTCTATAGCCGCTTTGAAGATGAAGCCTTGTCTTTAGACCAATGGTTTATGGTTCAGGCAGCACATCCAAAAGCAACGGATGCAACGATTGCGTATCTGACCCAGCATCCGGATTATGATCTGGCTGTGCCTAACCGTATCCGTGCAGTGAGCGGGGGGCTGAATGCTAATCCGGTCAATACCTGGAGCTTTGGCGTGCAGCATTTTATTGGACTGGCAAAATATCTGGACGAGAAAAATCCGATTGTAGGCTCACGTTTGCTACAGGTATTGTCACGCTGGTATACCTTGGCAGAACCGCAACGCAGTGAAGTGAAAGCACAGCTTGAAACCTTAAAGCCACTGGTTAAATCTAAAAATGTGTCTGAGACACTCAATAGTATGCTCAGCGTATAACATCAATATTCATAAAAAACCGGATCGACCTGATCCGGTTTTTTATTTCCTGTTTATTTCAAACGCTGGCTTTAAATACAGTTGAATTTCTCTAAAGGCTTAGGTAAGTACTAAAGGGTGTTACAGTATGATTATACGGAAAAGAGTATTTGTTTATTAAGCTGTAAGCTAGGTAAAGGGATCTACAGATTCGCTTACTAGAGGTTGTCCAAGATATGTTAGTAAAAATTGAAGATGGTTTTTATTTAAATAGCCAGCATATTATTGCCGTACATGTCAGCAAGAATCCTGAAAATGGCTTACTTGAAATCTCCATTCAATATACGCCGCATTCCATTCAGCAGGTCGGAGAATACAAAAAAGTATTTCAAAGCCAGCTTGATGCTGAAATATTCTTAAGTGAGTTAAATCAAAAACTTCGCTAAAAGCCTGCATCATACAGGCTTTGATCAAGCATCTTATTGTCTGACGATGAGGACTGGAATAGAGGAAAGTGCCAGAACATTCTGAGCGACACTGCCCAGCATGAGTTTTTGCAGACCCTTACGACCATGTGAACCCATAATGATCATATCGGTCGGGGATTCATTTGCAGCCTGCATAATGCCTTCTGACGGTGCCATGCCATGCAGGATTTTTGTCGTCACCTGGATGCCATCACGAACAAAGTTCAGTTTCAGTTCATTTAAACGATCCAGCGCATTTTGTTCTGCATGCATAAAATAGTCTGTGACTGCAGGAGCAACTTTGTAAAAATCTACGCCCTTAAAGGGATCCACCGCAATCACACTGAGTAAAGTGACATGGCTATGAAATACTTTGGCCAGTTCCAGGGCATGATCTGCGGCAGCATAGGAAATCGAGGACTCATCGAGTGCTACGAGAAGATGATCATAGTTATTCATGGTGCTTCCTCATATTTATTATTGCAGTAAAGGGGGAGTGTGGTTTAAGCGAGTAAATCTCCACAGCATGTTTTGTTAGACTTCCAAATGTAAAAGTAGCAAGTACTGCGCATCTTGAAGATGCGCAGCATCAGGATTATTTTTTCACGATCAGTACGGGAATTTCACTCGCACCCAATACATCTTGTGCAAAGCTGCCCAGAATCATTTTCTGGAAGCCTTTACGGCCATGAGAACCCATGACGATCAGGTCGGCTTTCACCTCACCCGCGGTTTCAGCAATATGTTCTGCATTGACTAAACCTGTGACAATGCGGGATTGCGCTTCAATACCTTCACCGGCTGCGATGGCAGTGGCTTCTTTCAAGGCCTTTTTGGCATTGGCATGTGCCTCGATAAAATATTCCTTCATGATAGAGGAGCTGTAATAGAAATCAGCCTCGGTAAAAGGATCTTCTGCGATCAGGCTGATCAGGGAAAGCTGACTACCAAATGCCTTGGCAATTTTGGCAGCATGTCGTACTGCAGAAAAGGAAATTTCTGAACCGTCCACTGGGACTAAAATATGTTGATAGGCCATGGCTTTTCTCCGCAGGTTGTCTGATTTTTAGGCTTGGTTTATTGATAGCACAGTGCTGTGGCGGGTGCAATTGCAAAAAAGCGGTAAAATTGAAAAAACTCATTAAATTACAAATATTTTTCATGTAAAAGTGATGAAAAAAACAGAGTAAAAAACTCGGAATTGCAGTTTTAGTGATCAAAAATAAGAGGATGAATAGTCCTTGTTTGCAGCAGGATAGTTTAAACTGTCGTAGCCTGTTTTTAGATCATGTATAGGGGACAGTTTTGAGGTTTTTTGCCATTCATCTTTTGCTCATAAGTTCAGTTATTCTTTCCGGCTGTCAGACCGCACAGAACAGTAAAGTCATTGCCGGTGCTTTTAACCTGACCACAGGCTTGCAGCAAAAAGTGATGGATCGTTATGCACCTAGTGCGGTTATCGTGCAGCAGAATATTGCCTATGCGCCGCAACAGAAATTATCTCTGGATCTGTATCAGCCGCAGAATATTGCCAGTATTGGCCCGCGACCGACTATTGTCTGGATTCATGGCGGCGGCTGGATTTCAGGTTCTAAAGAACATGCACGCGGTTATTTCAAGCTGCTGGCGGCACAGGGCTATAATGTGGTATCCGTACAATACCAGTTTGCACCAAAAGCGACCTATCCTAGCCAGTTACACCAGATCAATCAGGCACTTGAATTTCTAGATACCTATGCAGACACCTACCAAATTGATGCCCAGAACTTATATCTGGCCGGAGATTCTGCCGGGGCGAATATAGCTAGCCATTACGCCGCGCTTTTGACCAATCCTGTATTTGCCAACCAATCCGGTATTCAGCCTCATCTGCAACCCGCGCAGCTTAAAGGTTTAATCTTGCATTGTGGAATTTATGACTTGGAAGCATTTGCCAGCACAGCGCCTGAAGAAATGAAAATTATTGAATGGGGTGTCTTTAACCTGATTCAGGCTTATACCGGCGATCGTAAATATGATGCCGAGTTTTTAAAGCAGATTTCTCCGATTCAGTATATTACGCCGTCTTATCCGCCCGTGTTCATCAGTGGCGGGAATAAGGACTTCCTGACCGATACTCAGTCGCTACCATTTGTAAAAGCTTTGAAGGAACAGCAGATTCCTGTGACTGAAATATTTTATCCAGAGTCTAAGGCCTGGCTCATTCATGAATATCAGTTTTTTATGGGCAAAAAGGAAAGTCAGCAAACCTTTGTCAAAACCCTGGATTTTTTACATCAGCTTTCACCTTGAAGAGAAAATTGTGAAAAATAAATCTTTCAAGATTGATCATGTCAGATCGTCCCGACAGCAATCATTGAAAAATTGTTTGGAGTTTAAAAAATGAATCCTGTCTCATGGGCATATTTGTTGTTGGCATTGGCTATTATTGCCGAAGTGACTGGATCAACATTTCTGGTGAAGTCAGAAGGCTTTACCCGATTATGGCCATCTCTAGCTGTAGTCATTTTATTCTGTATTGCGTTTTATTTGCTGTCTCAGGTCATTAAAGTCATTCCTTTAGGCATTGCCTATGCGATCTGGGCGGGAGTAGGCATCGTTCTTACGGCAATCGTGGGCTATGTAATCTTTAAGCAGGCGCTGGATTTGCCCGCTTTTATCGGGATTGCACTGATCATTTCCGGTGTGGTGGTGATTAACTTGTTTTCTCAAACTGCAGGACATTAAAAAGGCAGACAAAGTAGCTGCCCTGTTTCTAAAATAAGTTTATACCACTTGCGGTTTAAGCTTAAACAGCAAATAAACCATTAAACCAAGTAGCAGTCCCCAGAAAGCTGAACCGATTCCAAAAAACTGGATATTAGATGCGCTAAACAGGAATGTCATCAGTGCTGCTTCACGGTCATGACTGTCCTGAAAAGCCAGCGCGATATTGTGGCCAATGGTGCCAAACAGGGCAATGCCTGCCAATACTGTAATCAGAATCCCCGGAAAAGCCATCAATAGACTGGTCAAGGTCGCAGCAAAAAAACCCATCAGGATATAAAATAGGCCGCAGCTCATACCGGCAATATAACGTTTGGCCGGATCAGGATGCGCTTGAGCATCCAGACTGACCGCCGCACTGATTGCGGCAAGATTGACACTAAAACAGCCAAATGGCGCCAACATCGTCTGTGTAATACCAGTCCAGCCCAGAATAGAATTTACTTTCGGCGGATAACCATAACTTTTGATGACGGCCAAGCCAGGCAGGTATTGCGATGCCAGATTAATCACCATTAANNCCAGGACTGTTGCAGACTGCCAAACACCGAGATGCCAAATTTTAATAAAACACCTGCCAGCATGGCACTGGTCAAACTTTGTGGAATAAACTGGAAAATTCGCTCAAAAATTCCAAAAAATCCCAGACAGGCAATAAGAACTCCAGAAATCAGAAAAGCGCCAATTGCTTCACCCAGACTGTAATGACCGGCAGAAGCAATGACCAGCGCCAGACCGGCAGTCGACCACGCGGTTGAAATCGGATAGCGATATTTCCAGGAAAGCAAAAATCCGGAAACTCCAATGCCGATACCCAGTGCCCACAACCAGGAACTGATCTGTGCCTGATTGGCACCCAGGCTTTGCGCAGCTTCAATAACCAGCACGGCAGAAACACTGATACCAATCATGCAGGTAATAAAACCGGCCATGATGGCGGGAAAGGAGAGATCTTGTAAAAGTTTTGGCATCATCCATGACACTATTTTTAAATGCGTTTAAATCATACGCTTTTCACGTATCAACACAATGTTTTTAACAATTTTATCCAGAGGTCTGCTGGCTTGAAGCCGGTCATTGCTAGAAAGTTGAAGTCGCCAGTTTAAGGCCAAAACCGCAAAACAGGATCCCAACCGCCGCGACACAGCTGGCAGTCACTTTATAGTTCTGATTGAAATAGGAGGCCAGTTTTACACCAGAAAAAATCAGGATCGACAGATAGGTCATACTGATCAATTGCAAGATTACAGCCAGAAGCGTGAATGTCAGGGCTGGATAAGGATAGGCAGGATCGACAAACTGCACAAAAAAAGACAGATAAAACAGAATCGCTTTGGGATTTAAAATACTGATTGTGAGCGCTGTACGAAAGGGCTGAACAGATTCTACCGTATCTGGAGTCTTCTTTTTAATCTGGACGCGTTGTGATGACTTTTCCGGAAAGAAAGTCTGGTAGGCCGCAATGATTAGCTTGATACCCAAGTAACTGAGATAGATCGCTCCAATAACTTTCAGTGCAATAAACAGTACCGGAAAGGCATGCAGTAAAGAAGCTGCTCCCAATGCTGTACATATAATCAGGATCAGATCGCCCGTATAAACCCCCAAGGCACCCATATATCCCGTCTTAATCCCAAAGCGCGAAGCAATCGACATGACATACAGGGAATTCGGCCCGGGCAGTAGCACAATCAACGTGGTTCCAATGATAAAGGTCGTTAGATCTGTGATACCAAACACGAAAAACTCGCATGAACAAAAAAGCCGATGTGGCATTATAGCAACATCGGCTTGGAGAAATTTGCTAAATTTTCTTTAAATCTCAGTGGTACTCAGGAAAGTTTCACGTAATAAAGCAGCCAGTTGCTCACGGGCTTTAATGAAACCGTCAATGCCGCCTTGCAATAATTCACTGGCCATCGGATCCTGTTTCAGTTGTGCTTCAAAATCGGCAGGGCTGATTGGGCTGAGTTCACCTTGAACTTTAATATCTTTGGCTGAGAGTTGGGCCTGCACTTCACGCTGATCATTTTCCAGTTCGGCCAGCAGGTTTGGTGCTACCGTGAGCAGGTCACAGCCGCTCAAGCCTAGAACCTGATCAATACTGCGGAAGCTGGCACCCATGATTTCAGTCTGAATACCATGCGCTTTATAAAATTCATAAATACGCTTAACCGAAAGTACACCCGGATCTTTTTCAATCGGGTAAGACTCAACGCCTTCAGCTTTTTTGTACCAGTCCAGAATACGGCCGACAAAAGGCGAGATTAATGTTACTTTGGCATCAGCACAGGCATGGGCCTGATGTTGACCAAATAATAAAGTCAGATTGGTATGAATGCCTTGCTCTTCCAGTGCTTTTGCTGCTTGAATGCCTTCCCAGGTAGACGCGATCTTGATCAGGATGCGGTCTGAGTCAATTCCATATTGCGCATAAAGTGCCAGTAACTCTTTGGCTTTGGCAATCGTGGCTTCAGTATTAAAGGACAGGGAAGCATCGACTTCTGTTGAAACACGGCCTTCAATGAGTTTTAAGATTTCTACACCGAATTTGACCGTCAAAATATCAATGGTACGTTCAATCAGGGCGTCATCTGTATAGCCTTCTTGCTGGGCTTGCTGAAAAGCAGCTTCAATCAAGGCCTGATTTTCAGGTTGTTTCGCTGCTGCAGTAATCAGCGATGGATTGGTGGTTGCATCAAGCGGACGAAATTTTTCAATGGCACTCAAATCACTGCTGTCTGCCACAATGGTCGTCAAGTTTTTTAATTGGTTTAATGCAGTTAATGTCATTACGATCTAGTTCTATGGTTATTGCTTATGCTTTCTTATATATCATAAATGGCCGGTTTACCAAGTAGACTGTCGTTGAATTTCTGTGATTAATGCCCGGTTTTACGTTGTTTGCGCAAGTGATTAATCAAAAAATGAGCAGCTGTGCCTAATCGGGTTTCTCTGCTCCAGACCAGATCAACAAAATATTCAAACTTTGGGGTGAAATCGAGCAGGTTGAGAACCTGTAACTGATCTTGCAAATGTGGCTGCTCATTCAGCATTTCGAGTGGCAGAACCCCCCAGCCCAGTCCTTGCTGAATCATGCTGCAAGCCGAGTGATGGTTGTCGGTGCGCCAGTAATTTCGTGAAAAGAGTAGTTCCGGCTTGATGGTGCGATCCCGACTGGCCACCACAATCTGCCTGTTTTGCAAAATCTGTTCATAACTGACTTGATCGAATTGACTTAGGGGATGCTGTTTGGCGATTACAGCGACCAGTACCTCACGTTTCAATTCCACAAACTGTTCCCGTGTTTCCAGTTGTTCGCGTTCAAACATCAGGGCCAGCTGCGCTGAACCTTCGAACAGCATACGATGTGCATCTTCCTGAGGTGCACTAAATACATTGACTTGCAGTGCAGGAAATTCCTGTTCCAGTAACACGATATAATCGGTCCAACGCGTATGCAGTAATTCTGAAACCACCACAATATTCAGTTCAGATTCCAGGCCTGAACTTAGGGCTTGAGCATGCTGTTTCCACTGATTCATTTCGACCAGAAGTTGCTGGGTTTTTTCATACAATACCTGCGCCTGTGCGGTCGGTTTTGGTTCACGACCTATACGCTGAAACAGTTCTAGATGCAGGTCAATTTCCAGATTGGCAATGGCCATGCTGACTGCGGAAGGTACTTTACCNNTGATAGATTCTAACTCGAATAGTCAGATTTAAAGAAATAAAATTCTTGCATCATGTAATGAATTGAGCTGATTTGATATGTTAATTTCCAAAAGAAGGTTGATTCATGCCGCTTTATATGAAGGCATTTTACTGGTCGTGATCGCTGTCCTGCTAAGTACTTTGATGCATATGCCGCTTGAGGTCACAGGTATGCTAGGAATTGCCATGGCTGTGACTTCAGTACTCTGGAACATGCTGTTTAATCATTATTTTGAAAAATTTGAAGCAAAACATCGTTTGAAAAGAACCATTAAAGTGCGGATTGCCCATGCAATTGGCTTTGAAGGTGGTTTGATGCTGGCGACCATTCCGATGGTGGCTTATGCCTTACACATGAGTCTGGCTCAGGCCTTTCTGCTGGATTTGGCTTTGACCCTTTGTATCTTGGTGTATACCTTCATTTTTCAGTGGATTTATGATCATCTAGAAGCCAGACTGGGGCTACAGCCGGATTATCGGAAAATCTCATCATAAAATATGCCATAAAAAATACCACACAGTTCAGACTCCCTTTTCAGAATGCGAAAGGTGAAATATTCAGCGATGAGGACTTGATCAAGTCCTCATTTTTTATGCTCGAACCCAACTAGAAATTAAGCTATAAGACTTTGATTTTTTATTTTAATTTTTAAATTTATTGGGGAATTCAATGCTATTTAGACGAGCGATCTTGTCAGTGTCCATCGTGTTGCTGATGTCTGGTTGTGGGGGCGGAGGAAGCGATAGCAGTACCTCACAGCCAACAGGGCCAGATTCAATGACATCACCCAGTACGGGAGAGCAACTGAGCAAAATTGCGGAATTTAAGGTTCTGGATGTGGGTTCAGAATTAACAGCAGGGAATTTTGGTCTGAAAACCTGGAATCCCACCGCCATGGTGGTGAATGGCGATGTGCTTTATATTGCCAATAGTCAGGCCGAATCGAATATTTTACGTTATGACTTAAAACAAAAACGTGCACTCAGTGCGATTGATCCTACGAAAATTTCGGGTCTGGCCAAAAAATGGGATAGCCTGAATGATCTGGAAATTCAAGCAGGGCGTTTGTATGTGGCCAATTATGGCTCGAACCGAATTGATGTTTTAGATATTA
>DFCG01000112.1:9861-10947 GCA_002367455.1 Acinetobacter sp. UBA3060
CACGATATCAATCAGATTCAGGAAAATGAAAATAATATTGCGCCCATTTTAACAGAAACCAATTTGTCGGCAGTCATGCATCGCCATAATGATGGCTTGGTTTATGTGTCACGGAATGATGGCACTGTAGAAAGCTACCGGGAAAAATCTTTTAACTTGGAGTCTATCTTACCCAATAAAAGTGTGGATACCTTCCGAGATTATATTTTAAAAGGGCAAAACCAGAGCAGCCAACTGGCCAAGGCCAGTGATCTTTATATTTATGGTCAGAATTTGCTGCACATGGCCAATCAGAAAATTTATATTCTGCCAATGCTGACCCTGCAACAGAATAAATCCACCCAGCTAAACCAAGCTATGATTTTAACCGAATCTAAAGCACGCGAGAGAAGCCGTGTCTTGCAGGATGGTGAATCATGGGAAACCTTGACCAATAGCAGCCAGCGTCATGTTTATATGGACCATATTTTATCGGCAACTCTAAATGGCAACCACCTGCATGTGCAAAGTTACAGTGCTGTGCCTGTACGTGATTTGCAGATTCGTGCCAAGATTAAAAACTCAGAAGACTGGGTGATTCTGGCTAAGCTGGATCAGTTGACGCCATTTTCGAAGGCAAATTTTGATCTCAAGTTAACCGATCAATCCCGTTTCCCGTTGCTTGATGGCACAGGCTCGATCCAGCTGGCAGGTCTGAGTCAGACCACGCAAAATCCAAGCAATGTTTTTGATCTGAAAATTAGCTCTGAGACTGATGAGCACGTCAAAAAGCTGAACCAGATTAAAGCCAAATGGAAAATTTATTTCGGTACCTATGATGAACCGAACAAATGGTGTCGTATTACGCCGGTCTATGCCCGGGAATGGGTCATGATGATGACCAATCTGGCCTATATGCTGAGTACTCCAGAATTTGAAACCTTATGGTTTAACCATAAAGCGGTCATGGGACACGATTTTTTTGGCAATGATGGTCAGGTAGAAGGGCCGAATGGTTTCTTTCAGCCAGAAGATTATGTCCGGATCTATCGGGAAATTCTTAACCGCAATGAAATTAATCTTGGCATTACCAATATGGGTGGTGGT
>DFCG01000047.1:0-6487 GCA_002367455.1 Acinetobacter sp. UBA3060
GAATTAATTGCGGCTTTGGCAGGACTGGCATTGCTGGGTGCGATTGCCACCAACATTTCCGTGGCCATGGGCAAAGAGTCGCAACGTGATGCAGCGCTCATCACCTTTTTAGCGACTGCTTCCGGCATGCATTTCTTGGGACTGAGTTCAGTCTTTTGGGGAATTTGCATTGGCTTGGTAGCGCATTTTCTGCTGTCACAGAAAAACCGTAACGCAGTTCCGGTCACAGCATCAGATTCAAAACGAGTTTAAAGACATCCATCAGTTTAGGATATGTAAGGACCAGATTATGATAGATAAAAGTTCATTATCATTGAAAGAAGCACTCTCCCAGATCAAGGACGGTTCTACCATTATGATCGGTGGTTTCGGTACAGCGGGTCAGCCTGCTGAACTGATTGATGGTCTGATCGAATTGGGTATTAAAGACCTGATTATTGTCAACAACAATGCCGGAAATGGCGACTATGGGCTGGCGAAACTGCTGAAAGCCGGCGCTGTGCGTAAAATTATTTGTTCTTTCCCGCGTCAGTCAGATTCCTGGGTATTTGACGAACTCTATCGTGCAGGCAAGATTGAACTGGAACTGGTGCCGCAAGGTAATCTGGCTTGCCGTATTCAGGCGGCTGGTATGGGCTTAGGTCCAATCTATACCCCTACCGGTTTTGGTACCTTGCTGGCTGAAGGCAAACCGACCATGAACTACGAAGGTAAAGACTACGTTTTAGAAAATCCAATTAAAGCTGACTTTGCTTTAATTAAAGCTTCTAAAGGCGATCGTTGGGGTAANNGAAGTGGTTGAACTGGGTGCACTGGATCCAGAGCACATCATCACCCCGGGAATTTTTGTTCAACATGTTGTTCAAGTTAAACCTGCACAATAATTGGCATCGGAGATAAATAATGAGCTATAGCAAACTGACCCGTGACCAGATCGCTGAACGTGTGGCACAAGACATTCCTGATGGTGCCTATGTAAACCTCGGTATTGGTTTACCGACCAAGATTTCAAGCTACCTGCCAAGCGATAAAGACGTCTTCCTGCATTCTGAAAATGGCCTGTTGGCTTTCGGTCCTCCTCCTGCTGAAGAAGACCGCGATCCTGAGCTGATCAATGCCGGTAAAGAATTCGTGACCTTACTTGAAGGCGGTTCTTTCTTCCATCATGGTGATTCTTTCGCCATGATGCGTGGCGGTCATTTAGACATCGCCGTATTGGGTGCTTTCCAGGTCGCTGAAAATGGTGACTTGGCTAACTGGCATACTGGTGCTCCAGATGCAATTCCAGCAGTCGGCGGTGCAATGGATCTGGCTGTTGGCGCGAAAAAAGTCTTTATTACGACTGATCACGTGACCAAAAAAGGCGAGCCAAAGATTGTGGCTGAATTATCTTATCCGGCTACTGGCCTGAAATGTGTCGACCGTATTTATACCGACCTTTGCGTGATTGATGTCACCCCTGAAGGGATGAAAGTGATTGAGAAAGTTGAAGGTCTGTCATTTGAAGAATTGCAGTCAATGACCGGTGCCAAACTGATTGATGCGACTCAATCAAATTAAGGGGAAGTCCCTCCTTTNNTACTTCATTAAATCCCTCCCAACCTCCCTTTAAAAAGGGAGGAGTTTTCTTCTTTTAAATATGTGAGCAAATACACAATGAAAAACGCATATATTATCGATGCCATCCGTACCCCATTCGGTCGTTATGCCGGTGGCCTCGCGCCTGTCCGTGCTGATGACTTAGGTGCGCTGCCAATTAAAGCGTTGATGGAACGCAATCCAAGTGTGAACTGGGAACAGGTCGATGACGTGATCTATGGCTGTGCCAATCAGGCCGGTGAAGACAACCGTAACGTCGGTCGTATGTCTTCTCTGCTTGCAGGTTTGCCTTATCAGGTACCAGCGACGACCGTAAATCGCCTATGTGGTTCATCAATGGATGCCGTGGCGATGGCAGCACGTGCAATTAAAGCCGGTGAAGCTCATCTGATTATTGCCGGTGGTGTAGAAAGCATGTCGCGTGCTCCATTCGTGATGGGCAAGTCAGAAACGGCGTATGGCCGTAGCCAGAAGATTGAAGACACCACCATGGGCTGGCGTTTTATCAATCCGAAACTGAAAGAAATGTACGGTGTAGAAACCATGCCGCAAACGGCTGAAAATCTGGCGGAACAGTTCAACATCAACCGTGAAGATCAGGACAAGTTTGCCCTGACCAGCCAGCAACGTACCGCAGCAGCGCAGGCCAATGGTTTCTTTAAGAATGAAATCGTGCCTGTGGTGATTCCGCAGCGTAAAGGCGATGCGGTGGTTGTCGATACTGATGAACATCCACGTGCCTCTACCACTGCAGAAGCTCTGGCAAAACTGAAGCCTGTGGTGAAAGCAGAGGGGACGGTAACGGCGGGTAATGCTTCAGGGATTAACGATGGTGCAGCTGCCCTGTTGATCGCGTCTGATGAAGCAATTGCTCAACATGGCTTAAAACCACGTGCCAAAATTATTGGTTCAACCGTCGTTGGTGTTGAACCACGTATCATGGGCTTTGGTCCAGCACCTGCCATTAAGAAATTACTGGCGCAAACCGGTCTGACTTTAGAGCAGATGGATGTGATCGAGCTGAATGAAGCTTTTGCAGCACAAGCTTTGGCTTGTACTCGTGACCTTGGCCTTGAAGATGGTTCAGAGAAAGTCAATCCGAATGGTGGTGCAATTGCTTTGGGCCATCCACTTGGTGCATCTGGCGCACGCTTAGTCACAACCGCACTCAACCAGCTGGAACAAACTGGCGGTAAATACGGTCTTTGTTCAATGTGTATTGGTGTCGGTCAAGGCATCGCTTTGATTATTGAACGCGTCTAACAACCTATTAAAAAGATAAACCTCCTCCCTTTTTTAAAGGGAGGTCGGGAGGGATTTCAATGCCAACATTTACATCCAACGATGCCCAGATCAATTACCAGACCTTTGGTGATGCCAGTAAACCTGCCCTGGTTTTTTCTAACTCACTAGGCACCAAATTCAGCATGTGGCAACCACAAATTAAATTTTTCCAGCAAGATTATTTTGTTGTGTGTTATGACACTCGTGGTCATGGGGCTTCCTCTGCNNGCAGCAGCACGTTGGTTTACCGATCCCTTTATCCAGAGCAACGCAGCGATAGTTGCAGAACTTTCAAACGACCTTGGAGCTGGCAGCCCGGAAGGTTATGCAAGTTGTTGCGAAGCTTTGGCTAAGGCGGATTTACGTGAACAGATCAAAACGATTTCAGTGCCGGTACTGATTGTGGCCGGTCAGCAAGACCCGGTGACGACAGTTGCAGATGGTCAAGCCATGCAAGCTGAAATTTCACAAAGCCAGCTGTTTGAAATCAATGCCTCGCACATTTCCAACATCGAGCAACCTGAAGCATTTAATCAGGCAGTTCAGAAATTTATTGCCGCTTAAACAGATGCAAAGAAAAAGCCACTTTTCGAAGTGGCTTTTTTTATCTTCTCAATATTCGTTCAGATTAGGCCCAGATCACTAGAATCGCCGCAATCACCACTAAGCCCAAACCCCAATGCTCGGTACGTGCCAGTTTATCTTTAAAGAAATATGCAGAAATCAGCATACTAAATAGAACCTCAATTTGTCCCAAAGTTTTCACGACCGGCACACTCATCATGCTCATGGCAGTAAACCAGCCGAGTGATGCTATAAAACTGCACACACTCACTTTAAAAGTTAAGCCCAGACGTTGCCACATGGCTTGCAAGGTTTGGCGGCTAAACAGGCTGAGATAGATCAGCATACTGATACACTGAAAACCGATCACTGAGACTAGCACCCATGAAGCACGGTGTATGGTGGGTAGCATCGGTAATTCCAGACTTGCTTCACGCACCAGTAACGAAGTAATGGCGAAACTTAAACCACTGCCAATCCCAATCGCTAAAGTCTTGGTAGACAAGCCTGTCAGCTGACTACCTTTACTTAGCAGGAAAACTGCATAGCCCCCCATCAGCACACCCAGCCAGGCCAGCACAGACAAATGATCAGACAGGAAAATTACCCCGATAATAGCCGCCAGAATGGCTTCACTTTTTGCTAGCCCTACGCCAATTGCATAATTTTTCTGTTTAAACAGCTGCACCATCAGGGCAGTTGCCAGAATCTGGCTGATGCCGGCAATCAGGATGTAGAACCAGTATTTCGGGGTGAAATGCACCACACTTTCAACTGGCTTGAAATAATACAGGCTGCTCAGGTACAGCGCAGCAAATGGCAATCCAAAAATAAAGCGTGCCAGGGTGACTCCCCACACATCAACCGTGGTGCTAAGCTGTTTTTGAAAGGCATTACGCCAAGCCTGCATAAATGCAGCCATTAAAGTAAAAAAAATCCAGCTGAATGCCATCTACTGATCGCTATTACTACAAAAGTGAATTAATTCTATGCCTTAACAAAAGGACTGACTAATTAAAAATAGGATGCAGGCCGATAGCAGAAAGTTTGCCTTAATTTGGAAAGATTCCAGCGGAAAAAACAATTTTATTTTTCTCTTAAAAATCCGGATAATCCTTTCGCATCGGGATAAAACGGATTCCATGTTCTTCCGTATATTGTCCTGTTTCCACAAAACCAAAGCGCTTGTAAATATCCAAGGCATAAAGACTGGATTTTACCGTAATAATTGAATGGCCTTGACGGCGGATCTCGCTTTCTAAAAAGTGCCACATTTGCCGGCCATAACCCTGCCCCTGATAGACTTGGTTCAGGAAAAAATGCATGAAGTGTGCAGGTTCCATATAAGCCACGACGCCTATCACCTGATGGTCAATTTCTGCCACAAAATAATGAATGTCCGGACGCTCGAAAATGGTCTGGATCATCTCAGGCTGAAAGCGCTGGCGCCCCTCTTCTGAACTGATCACGGCATCGACAAAGGGCGCAATCGCATCGACAATGGCAGCTGTATCCTGAAGATTGGCTTTTCTAATTTTCATGTTTTTTTAAATTTCTCTTTATTAAGTTGTATACATTAAAAAGTTATTTTTATTAAAAGTTAGCTGCTTTAGCTGTTCTTGAATGGGCTTCCCCCAAATTTAAAAACCAGTCGGAATATTCGGTAATATTCTTCAATACGCCTTGTCCGTATTTTAAGACGACAACTCACTCTATTTAAAAAATCTATTTATATAAAACCTTGTTTAACTACACTTTTTTATTAAAAAAGATTCAATTGATGTTTCATTTAATATCAAGCAGCCTATATTTACAATTCATCCATATAGAATTTTCAATGAAATTTTTATGATGTTTCTTTATCAGGAAGAAATTTAGGTAGGCATTCTGAACCTTTCTTGGTGTTCATCGAACATAAAAATTTTAGGTCGTTCGCTTCCCTACAGGGAGTTTAATGAAACATTTTGAATGTGCCGTCTGCAAGCAACAGCTGTTTTTTTACAAATCAGTTTGTGATCACTGTCTGTCACCGATCGGTTATATCGCTTCGGAAAAAGAGTTGTGCGCATTTGAAAAACAGAGCGCTGAGCGATGGGTTGCAATCGCCAAGAACTACCAGCATGCCAGTTATAAACCCTGCCACAATTACGTTCATTATCAAGTATGCAATTGGATGATTCCTAGCGATGAAGATGAGGAATTTTGTGAATCCTGTCAGTTGACCCATGTCATTCCTGATCTGGAAAATTCTGAGAACCTGATTTACTGGTTTCGACTGGAAGAAGCCAAACGTCGATTCCTTTATTTAGCACAGCGCATGAACATGATGCCACGCCCCAAAAAGTCTGAAGATGATCCATTTGGTCTGCGTTTTGATTTTCTACTGCCACAAGAAGATAAGCCTGTTTTAATTGGTCATGCCAATGGGGTCATTACCCTAAATGCCATTGAAGCTGATGTGGTTTATCGTGAAACTACACGCGTGAATATGGGTGAAAACTACCGGACTTTATTGGGCCATTTTCGTCATGAAAGCGGCCATTATTATTTTGCACTCATGCAACATATGCATCCGGAATTGCTAGATGAATTTCGTCAGTATTTTGGCGATGAGCGGCAAGATTACGGCAAGGCACTTGAACGCCACTATAATGAAGGCGCGCCAATCAACTGGCAGGAAAAGTATATCAGTGCTTATGCTACCGCCCACCCTTGGGAAGACTGGGCAGAAACCTGGGCGCATTATCTGCATATGATGGAAACACTGGAAACTGCCTACTATGGTGGTATGCGTGTTGAAGGAAATGGCAGCTATCTGGCCAGTATGGATTTTAAAGAATGCCCGATTGGTGGACAGGATTTTGAACACATTCTAGAAAATTGGGTCACCTTGACCTTTAATCTGAATGCCTTAAACCGTTGTATGGGCCTGGAAGATGCCTACCCGTTCAAGCTGAGCGAAGCAGTAAAAGACAAGTTACGATTTATTCACCGGCATGTGCTAGAAAAAGTTTTTAAATAGGGTGTGTTGACACTTTTA
>DFCG01000083.1:0-588 GCA_002367455.1 Acinetobacter sp. UBA3060
AGCATATTTTTATCCTAGGATAATCAGTTAATTGATTTGAAAAACCACCGTTATTCATCAAATAAACTTTAAAAAATTGGACAATACTGCGGCTTTTGAATGCACTATTTGCTAACTATACATAAAAATAGACCAGTCGTCTATTTTTTATAAAAAATTATTTCAACTTGGCGACTTGAGTGATGGTTAAACACATTCAGGCTTGTTCTATACCACTTTTATTATTGATGTATTTTCACGAGCGATTGTTGGATGGAAGGTATAAACATGTATGACTATTGACATGGTCGTGAACGCATTGGCTAAAACAGTGAATGGCTCATACAAAATAGCAATGATTGAATATTTTAAAAGCAGATTGGCAGGGTTTAGCAGATGTACAAATGCGACAGTAAATTAGATAGATTGGTTCAATATAAAGCATGTAAATAGTTGCATTCGTATATTTACCCTGCCCTGTTTTGGATATTGACCCATTTAAATGATGGGATTAAGCCAATAAATAAAGTAGCCCAACTTGAATAAAAAGCCTCTGACAAACCTCAAAGCGTTAAAGTGCTGCCTTTCATTCAAAATTTCAGGCAGCAC
>DFCG01000083.1:734-1651 GCA_002367455.1 Acinetobacter sp. UBA3060
TCGGCCTGAGCCATCAACGCAGCTGCAACCTTGCCAGATAAATGCGCTTGGCGACCCGCCTCATCAGGAAATGCATCAAAAATACCAAATGTTGTAGGTCCAAGACGTAAGCCAAACCACGCAACTGTCGCAGGTTCTTCCATTACAATAGGTAAACCGGCTTTAAGGAAAGCTTCCACTTCGTCTTCTTTACCCGGTTTAGCTTCAAGACGGACATATAAAGCTGTTTTAAGCATGACTAAAACTCCACAATTGATTAGAATTCAAACTGATTCTGACATTGCTAATGTATGCATGTCAGAAAGTTTTGTTGTATAAAAGTTAAAAAAAAATCCCATAGCTGAGCCAAAATNNATGTTTCTCTATAAAGCTCGCAATGAAGTAATAGCTATGGTCATACCCTTCTCTTAGGTTAAGTGTAAGAGGATATTCTTGTTCCAAACAAATATCACTAAGAAGCTTAGGCCTTAACTGTTCTTCAAGAAAATCATCAGCTGTTCCCTGATCGACTAAAATAGGTAAATGAACTTCAGCGTTTTTGATTAATTCAATCGCATCATAGCTTTTCCATAAAGTTTCGGTTTCACCTAGATAGTGTGTAAAAGCCTTTTTCCCCCAAGGTACTTGGCTAGGTGCAACAATTGGTGCAAAAGCAGAAATACTTTTATACAGCTCAGGATTTTTTAACCCAATTACTAATGCACCATGACCACCCATGCTATGACCCATAATACTTTGGACTTGATTGGTCGGAAAATTTAGGTCAATCAGATTTCTGAGCTCTTCCACAATATAATCATACATTTTGAAATGCTGCGACCAGGGTGCTTGTGTTGCATTCACATAGAATCCTGCGCCTTGGCCTAAATCATAATCTGCATGATCTGGTACATCCTCTCCACGTGGGCTGGTATCTG
>DFCG01000083.1:1748-1967 GCA_002367455.1 Acinetobacter sp. UBA3060
CCTGATAACCAATATAAAACTGGCAACCGCTCATCTTTGTCATGAGGTGGCAGATATATTGAGAATTTCATTGAACAGTTTAATGCTGTTGACTGATGGCGATACACTTCTTGCGATCCACCAAAAGAAGCATGTTTCTCAATTATTTCCATAATCAATTACCTATGTTGAGCAAGACTTCATGAGAAATCGAGTAAACAAAGAGTCTGACATTCTCCA
>DFCG01000083.1:2044-2990 GCA_002367455.1 Acinetobacter sp. UBA3060
TACGACCAGTAACCAGTTGGAATGGACGGGTAGAGATTTCCTGACCTGCGCCAGCTACACCAATAATTACGGATTGTCCCCAGCCACGGTGTGCACTTTCAAGAGCTGCACGCATCACATTCACGTTACCAATACATTCAAATGAATGATCTACACCCCAGCCAGTCATTTCGACAATGACTTGCTGGATTGGTTTATCGTAATCTTTAGGGTTCAAGAAGTCCGTTGCACCAAACTCTTTTGCCAGCGCAAATTTATCTGGATTCATGTCAACCACAATAATACGCCCTGCTTTAGCTTGACGTGCGGCTTGTACGACTGCCAAACCAATACCACCTAAACCAAAGACCGCAACACTATCACCTTCTTGTACTTTAGCCGTGTTATGTACTGCACCGATACCCGTTGTTACCCCACAACCCAGTAAGCAGACATGTTCGTGATTGGCTTCAGGATTGATTTTAGCCAATGATACTTCTGCCACTACAGTGTATTCACTGAACGTTGAGCAGCCCATATAGTGGTAAATCGGTTGACCATTGTAGGAAAAACGAGTGGTACCATCTGGCATTACGCCTCTACCTTGAGTTTCGCGAACGGAAATACACAAGTTCGATTTTCCAGATTTACAGAATACGCACTCGCCACATTCAGCAGTGTAAAGTGGAATAACATGATCACCTGGTTTGACGCTAGTCACGCCTTCACCAACCTCAACTACAACACCAGCACCTTCATGCCCGAGAATAGCGGGAAAAACACCTTCAGGATCATCGCCAGATAAAGTAAATGCGTCTGTATGACACACACCGGTATGGGAGATCTTAATTAATACTTCACCTTTCTTCGGTGGTGCAACATCAACTTCAACAATTTGAAGAGGTTGACCAGGACCAAACGCAACGGCAGCACGTGACTTCATGGAATAATTCCTTATACAGATCTA
>DFCG01000174.1:0-2710 GCA_002367455.1 Acinetobacter sp. UBA3060
CATGACCATCATGAAGATGGCGATGAGGACGATGAAGAACATCATGTTCATGGTTCAGGTGTCGTGATGCCGGACACAAAAACTGACAAATTCAGTCTTTTTGCTTTAGAACATAAGCAACTTGGTGATGTGCATGTTGAACTTGGTGCGCGTGTCGATCATCAAAAAGTGAAAGTAGATTCAGACCAGAAAGATTATTCAGGTACAGGTATCTCTGCATCCGCGGCTGCCAATTGGGAATTTGCACCGAACTACAAACTTTCTGTAGTGGGATCACATCAGCAGCGTTTGCCTTTAGCTCAAGAACTCTATGCTGATGGCTTGCATTTTGCGACGAATACCTACGAAGTCGGTAATCCTGATCTCGATAAAGAAACTTCAAATAATCTCGAGTTAGGTCTGCATTATGAAGGGGATAAACTGGATTACCATGTGCACGTGTATCACAACTGGTTTGATGATTATATCTATGGCGAAACGGTAGCGCAGAAAGGTAATTTACGTGGCGTGCAATATACCCAAGACAAAGCCAGATTCTATGGTACAGAAGCACAAGCCGGGTATCAGATCAATGATATGTATAAGCTCAGCGTCTTTGGGGACTATGTACGTGGCAAGATTGAAGGCGAAAATGCACCACGTGTACCTGCAGGTCGCTTAGGCACTAAAGTCGAAGCAGACTTTGCCGATGGCTGGTCAGGTTTGGCTGAGTATTATCATGTCTTTAATCAGGACAAGATCGCCAGCTATGAAGATGAAACCCAAGGCTACAATATGGTGAATGTTGGCCTGAGTTATGCCAATAGCATTGCAGATAACAATGCTTATCGAGTTTATTTCAAGGCCAATAACCTGCTCGATGATCAGGTGTATTCACATACTTCATTCCTGTCTAATATTCCGCAGGTGGGTCGCAACTTTACTGTCGGCGTGCAGTATGATTTCTAACAGGTCTACTGAAATAATCGACCAAATCATCTAGATCTCACTGAAATCTACTTGAAAAATCATAAGATAAAACCTAGCCTGAGTATATTGGGTTAGGTTTTTTCTTATGCGTATCTTTCAACGAATTCACAATAAATTGAACTGGTCGAATCGCCGTTATGCGACTTTGATCATTAGTATGCTGGCTGTGGGTTATTTGGCTTCGGCAATCTACCACACGTATAAGCCTTTGCCGGAAGGTCTGAATTACACGGGCAAACTGCGTCATGCCGAAGTCAAGTTTCTGGCCGATCAGACTTATCTGGATGCCGAAGGAAAACAGCATTTAGATCATCGCATTTTTAATGAAATGCTGAAAATGATTGAAGAGGCCAAATCGCTGATTGTGCTGGATATGTTTTTATTTAATCAGCAAACCGGTGCATCTACGCAGCAGCATCAGGCATTGAGTCAACAACTGAGCGATGCTTTAATCAGTAAACGTCTGCTGCAGCCTGAGGTAGAAATCAAATTTATTACCGATCCGATCAATTCGGTTTATGGTGGAATTAGATCCGAGCAGTATCGGGAATTACGTCAGCACGGTATTGATGTGATTGAAACCAATCTGACGCCGTTGCGGGCTTCCAATCCAAGCTGGTCTGGCTTCTGGTATATCTGTTGCCAAGGCATTGGCAATAATCCGGAAACAGGCTGGTTGCCGAATCCATTTGGAACAGAAAAAATTACCCTGCGCAGTTATTTTGATTTGTTTAACTTTAAAGCCAATCATCGCAAAACTATGGTGGTGGATACCGATCAAGGCTGGAAAGCACTGGTCACATCCATGAATCCGCATGATGGCAGTTCACGGCATTCCAATATTGGTTTATTGGTCTGGGGGAGCACAGCTGTGGATATTTTGAAAACAGAACTGTCTGTGGGCATGATGTCACAAGCGAATATGCCAGCCATTGTCGCTGGGGATTTTCAGGCAGACAGTAGCCAGCCACAAGCTCAGGTGCTGACTGAAAAAGCCATTTATGATGCGATTCTGAATCTGATTCAGACCGCGAAAGCCAGTGAACAGATTGATCTGGCAATGTTTTATCTGTCTGAGCGAAAAATTATCAAAAGTCTGATAGCGGCCCATGAGCGTGGTGTCAAAGTCCGGATTTTACTCGACCCAAATAAAGATGCCTTTGGCCGTGAAAAGAATGGAATTCCAAATCGGCAGGTGGCTTCAGAATTGCACGAAGCGGGTATAAATGTACGTTGGTGTCATACTCAGGGTGAGCAATGTCATAGCAAGATCCTAATGAAGCGCAATGCTCAGCAAGCTGAAATGATTTTAGGTTCGGCCAATTTTACGGTACGCAATTTGAAAAACTATAATCTGGAAACTAATATGCGCGTGGTGGGTCAGCCTCAGGCCGAAGTCTTCCGGGATGCCCAGCAATATTTTGAGGGGGCATGGTCAAATCTAAATGGCCGTTCGATGAGCGTAGATTACACTCAATATGCAGAAAACTCGTTCTTTAAATATTGGCTGTATCGTTTTATGGAATGGAGCGGCTGGTCGACGTTTTAATTTTAAATCCCTCCTGACCTCCCTTTTTAAAAAGGGAGGAAAGTCTCTCTTTGAAAAAGAGGGAGTTAGGGGGATTTTTTATTATCAGCTTTTTGATTCTGGATTCGGCGGAACCAGCTGATCCAGCTCTTTATCCGTTAATTCATCCAGCTCAGAAATATCGGTTTTAATTTTCCATTGCGCTTCATCATC
>DFCG01000071.1:0-11122 GCA_002367455.1 Acinetobacter sp. UBA3060
GATGGCGTGTATCGGTTCCAGAAAACCCGTTTACCTAAGGACTACTTAGCCAAAGTACCTGCCGAGCATGTGCAGTTTAAGCGGATTGAAGATGCCGACATGCCATTTGAATTTATGATGAATGCGTTACGTTTAAATCACGGCGTGGAAGCCAAGCTCTATGCAGAACGTACTGGCCTGAGTCTGGATCGCTTGAATGAGTTGCTGAGTTCTTTGCGTGACAGAAAGTTAATGGTCGATGATCAAGATCGTCTTTCATGTACCGAGCAGGGGCATATCTTTTTAAATTCGGTACTGGAAGAATTTCTTTAATTATTTAATTTCCCCATTGTTCTAAAAGAAACCCTAATAGGATTCTATTGGGTTTTTTTATTGCCTTAAATAAAATGCCTAAAGTCTGATTGACGCTTTCTTAAAGAGAAGTTTTCTGAGAATATTCAAAGATTAAATTAAATGAATATTATAATTTCTAGAGGGTGGGCAGGTGGATACATTATGGGCTTTTCAACAGATGGATTTAACCGATACCCGATTCTTTATTTTTGATAGTAAAAGTGATCATCTGGTTTATGAAGATCGGGACTTTAAAGAATATCATTGGGATCAGTCTAAATATAATCGAGTCAGGGAAGGGGATTTCTTTTTATATCGACGACTGCAAAAAGCCTCTGAAATTAAAAATCAATTCTATCTTTATGGTGCAGGCCGTATAGCCAAGATTATTGCACCTACTGCCATTCCTCAAAATCATCAAAAACGCCGAACCAAACCGGTTTTTGCGAAAGTGATCGATGGTATACGTTTTATAGATCCCATTCTGCAGTCCGATTTGGAAGATTTTCAATGGACCTTTAAACCACGCGGAAATACTTGGGAACATTTTTTTCAACAATATGGCATGAATGAGATCACGGCAGATGATTTTTGGCGATTAGTTAAATTAGCGGGAATAGGCGAAAAACAGGATGCTTTGTTAGATACGCATTTACGTCAAGAAATCCTCGATTATAGTGTTGAAGATCAATATGCCAATGTAAAAGTTCGCGGTTCGCCACACCAGGAATTTGCTTTACAAGTTAAACTTAATTATCAATATCAATGTGCGATCTCTGGCATTAAGACCAAAGCCTTTTTAGTGGCTTCTCATATCGTACCTTGGTCTGAAAATCAGGTACATAGAAGAAATCCGCGTAATGGAATTTGTTTATCTTCTTTATTGGATCAAGCTTTCGATCAGGGATTTATCACGCTAGATAAAGGGCTTAAAGTGTGTCTTGCGAATCAAGCCAAGCAAGATGCGAGTTTATACGCCTATTTAAAACTTTATCACGGTAAACGAATCGACGTACCAAAACGTTTTGCCCCTGATCCGGTATTTTTAGCCTGGCATAGAGCACACCGGTTTTTAGAACAACCCAATGATCTTTAAAAGCGAGCGGTATGAGAGAAATGATAGGCACAAAAAAAGCACTCTAAGAGTGCTTTTTTCAATATCTTGCTTCTAAATTATAGAGCAACGATATTTACAGCTGTCGGGCCTTTTTGACCTTGAGCTACGCTGAAAGAAACCTTTTGGCCTTCAACTAAAGTTTTGAAACCTGAACCAGTGATTTCGCTGAAATGAGCAAAAACGTCTGGACCTGATTCTTGTTGAATGAAACCAAAACCTTTAGTTTCGTTGAACCATTTTACTGTACCGTTAACTGTATTAGACATAATATAACCTATTGAATCGTATGAATTTATAGCCAAAATTTCAGATGACTAACTGTAACTTTGAAAAATAAAAAGGATGGAGCTTTTTGATCTGTAATACGAAGGTTTATGACTAAAACTGCGATACTTAAAAGAAGACTAACCAAAACAAGAATTTTTCTAGTTGGGATTATCATACCGCTTATTTTGAGATATACAAGCGTTTTATTTGGCTAATTTATTAGGATGTTGAAAAATATAAAATTAAATTTGTATATTTTCTATCCAGAAAGGTTTTTTAAGTTAAACAAGGGTATCTACATCAATAAAAAGAGCGCCGAAGCGCCCTTTTTAACTCAATTTACAGCTTAGTAGTCAAAGCTAAAGTGTTCTGGTGCCAGTGCCGTCATGGTTTTAGAGGGATTCACCATCGCTTCTGCGTGACCTTGAGTACGTGGCAGAATACGTTCAAAGTAGAAATCAGCAGTTTTGATTTTCGCTTTATAGAATTCTGGAACTTCCGTACCGTCATTAGAAGCTAGTTTGGCTGAAGCGACTGCAGCTTGCTGTGCCCAGAAGTAGGCCATCATCACATAACCGGAGAACATCAGGAAATCGACTGATGCAGAAGAAACGATGTCGCGGTCCTTACGTGCAGCCAGCATGATACGCACAGTTAGTGCATTCCACTGTGCACAGAGCTTGGTTAAATCCCAGGCAAAGCGGCGCATATATTTATTACGTGCATGCTGACCGCAGAATTTCAGGATTTCAGCAGTGTAATCACGAATAACTTTACCTTTTGATGTCAACAGCACTTTACGGCCAATCAGATCCAGTGCCTGAACACCTGTTGTGCCTTCATACAGGGTAGAGATACGTGAGTCACGTACGATCTGTTCCATGCCCCATTCTTTGATATAGCCATGTCCACCGAAGACTTGCATACCGTGATTTGATGCCTCATAACCCATTTCGGTCAGAAAGCCTTTCAGGATTGGAGTATAGAACCCAAGATGGTCATCATGCTGTTCAAATGCTGCAGTATCGCCACGCAGCAAAGCATCATTCATGTTGTCGGCAATTTTTGCTGCATGATAAATCATGGCACGGCCACCTTCAGCAATGGCTTTTTGCGTCAATAGCATACGGCGGACATCAGCATGGTGAATGATCGCATCCGCTACTTTTTCCGGATCTTTTTTGCCAGACAGGGCGCGCATTGACATACGCTCTTTGGCATACGGTAAAGCACCCTGGAACGACAGTTCAGCATGACAAATACCCTGAATCGCAGTACCAATACGCGCCGTGTTCATAAAGGTGAACATAGCGTGCAAGCCTTTATTCGGTTCGCCAATCAGGTAGCCAGTCGCATTGTCAAAATTCAGTACAGCCGTTGCTGAAGCGCGAATCCCCATTTTGTGTTCAATCGAACCGCAGTTCACTGGATTACGCTCGCCGATCCCGCCATCTGCAGCAGCAATAAATTTCGGTACGATAAACAGAGAAATCCCTTTGGTACCTTGCGGCGCATCTGGAAGGCGTGCCAGTACGATATGTACGATATTTTCAGTCAGGTCGTGCTCACCTGCGGAAATAAAGATTTTGGTGCCTGAAATGGCATAGCTGCCATCTTCTTTCGGCTCTGCTTTGGTCTTAACTTGACCCAAGTCAGTACCACATTGCGGCTCAGTCAGACACATGGTGCCCGCCCAAGTTCCTGCAACTAAGTGAGGCAGATACGTGTTTTTCTGCTCATCGGTACCATATTGCATGATAGTGTTGATACAACCCACACTTAAACCCGGATACATCTGGAATGACCAGTTTGCAGTCCCCATCATTTCCGATTTGATCAGGTTTAAAGACATTGGCAGGTTTTGGCCACCAAATTCTTCAGGATAAGACAGACCTTGCCAGCCACCTTGTACGAACTGGTCGTAAGCTTCTTTAAAGCCTTTCGGTGTTTTTACTTCGCCATTTTCAAAATGACAGCCTTCTTCATCACCGCTTTGATTCAACGGCGACAGTACATTTTCACAGAAATCTGCAGCGCCTTCTAAGATCATATCTACCGTGTCGGCATCGGCATATTCACCATTCGACAAATTCTGGTAGTGCGCAGGGTAGTCAAGCACTTCATTCATAAGGAAGCGAATGTCGTGTAAAGGGGCTTTATATGCTGGCATGCGTTTAATCCTGATTGAAATTAGTTTTGGATTATCTGTATCGATTCTTTGATTATTCACATTCGGGATAAAAAAACATTGATGAATTCAGTGAATAAAAATGTCAGAAAAGCGAATCGATTTTTAAGGCTAATGAATGAAATCATCGAATTTCATCATTAGGTGTTTACATTACAGGAAGATTAAAAACTTGTTATATCAATGGAATTTAATGAGTTAAAAGGTGATTTGTCCAGTATATTTTTGTATGAATTGTGCTCGGATTCAGGTGGCAAAATAACTCATTTTAAAATGTCATTAAAACCAATCCATGGTTTTTCAGCTTATAAAAAGTAGTAGGAGGGAAGTAAAGGGTTGCAGTTGCAACCCGAACTGAACTCATTAGAGAGATAGGGGTTTTAAAGAAACTCTTTTAAATCCGGTTTGATACCATTCCAGATGTAAAAAGATTCAATTGCTTGACCGACCAGCATGCCAAAACCTTCAGATGTCGGTACACCGCGTGCCTTGGCTTGATCCAGAAAGGAAGAAGGTTTGCCATAGGCCATTTCATAGGCCCGTTTAAACTGTAGCGTTTCCGGTAAAACCAGGGCATCACCGCTGAGACTGGCAGAAGTGGCATTAATCATCAAATCAAATTTACCGGCTAAAGTGTCTAGTGAAATCGCCTGTAATTCGACTTGCGGTACGGCATTCTGAAGATCAGCGACCAGTTGTTCCGCCCGTGCCAAGGTACGATTGGCGATCACGATTTTTTTCGCACCTGCCTGGGCTAGGGGATAGATTACACCACGCGTGGCACCGCCTGCACCAATAATTAAAATATCTGTATTTTCCAGTGGCCAATCTAGTGCTCGAATTGCTTCAACCAGTCCCTGACCATCGGTATTGTCGCCATGCAGCACACCATTTTCCATCCATAGCGTATTCACGGCTTTGGCAATTTTGGCCCGTTCACTCAGCACCTGACAGTGGGCAAAAGCCTGTTCTTTAAAGGGTACGGTGACATTCATGCCACTACCGCCATTGCTAAAGAATTCCTGAATGTTGGCTACGAAGCCATCCAGTGGCGCCAGACGCTTGGTGTAACTCAGGTCGACACCAGTTTTAGCAGCAAAGGCGTGATGCAATTCTGGAGAACGTGATTGTTCAATCGGGTTACCAATCACGGAAAATTGTTTGCTCATTTCACAATGTCTATGTGCGGAAATGGCCATCAATATACGTGAAAAAGCGCAGAGACTAAAGCCTGCGCGATTTTAAATTGCTGTTAAGTGATCCGGGTTTTAGGAACTGCAAATATCCATAATATGTTCCGCAAACATCAGCGCCATACTGAGAACAACCCCAAACCCAGTCAGGATACTCACCAGAATAGCGGCGCCATCCAGAATCAGGTTGTGACTCAAAATTGCGGTACTCATCGCGCTGATGGCGAGAGCCAGAAAAAGCCAAAAGGCCAACACAGGTAGATTTAATTGAAGATTATGCATTGTTATTCTCACTAGACATCAAATGGAATATGATCGATGT
This sequence comes from Acinetobacter sp. UBA3060, assembly GCA_002367455.1. Taxonomy (GTDB): domain Bacteria; phylum Pseudomonadota; class Gammaproteobacteria; order Pseudomonadales; family Moraxellaceae; genus Acinetobacter. The sequence continues at coordinate 5,421 of DFCG01000071.1, forward strand.
AGCGATAGGGTGCCGCGATCAAATCAGGTATTTCTATGCAGCAGTATAGAGGATATATCTATTAAAACAGCCCTCTATTTGAGGGCNNCGACGGTATAACTGAAACTCGCGTTGTGCTTCGGTATAAGGCTTATCCTGATTGCGCTGGAAAATCGGCAGAATGGCTTCTAGATATCCATTGCCTACAGCCTGCATATACTGGAAACAGGTTTCAAAATCCCATTGATTCAGGTCGTCAAAAAACAAGCCGCCAACGCCACGCTGTTCATCACGATGTTTCAGATAAAAATAATCATCACACCATTGTTTATGTTCAGGATAAACCTCTTCGCCGAATGGCGCACATAGATCATGCGCCGTTTGATGCCAAGACAGTACATCTTCATCATTCGGATAAAACGGGGTCAAGTCAAAACCGCCACCAAACCACCAAATCGGATCCTGACCTTCTTTTTCAGCCACAAATAAACGCACGTTGGCATGCGAAGTCGGTACATTCGGGTTTTTTGGATGGATGACCAGTGATACCCCCATCGCTTGCGCTTTGGCACCGGCAATATTGGGATGGCGTTCGGTCGCAGAAGCAGGTAGCTTGGAAATGTTGATGTGGGAGAACATTACCCCACCTTTTTCAATCACCGTACCATTTTGCAAAACACGTGAACGGCCACCACCACCTTCTGGACGCTCCCAGTCATCGATGATAAATTCGGCCGTACCGCCGCCAGCACGTTCCTGCTGTTCTAATGCTGCACAAATCCGTGCCTGCAAGTCGATGAGAAATTCACGAACGCGTTGAATATCCGTAGATGTAGGATGCTGCATCAGAGCCCTCGTAGGGAAATAAAAAACTAACGACATCAAAGCATAAAATCAGTCAAAGATTAAGGTCTAATTTGGTGATGCAATTCATCAGCCCAGACATTACATTCCACTATTTATAAGCAGAATGCATCATTAAATCCGACTAAATGGCTAGGTTGAATTCTTTTTTCAAGCTCAGCACAATAACTCACAAGCGCTCATTGGCTTGAGCATTTCTCGACGGTAATAGGTGGGTGTCATGTCGGTACAGGTCAATTCCCTGATTCAAAAATACAATGTTCCCGGGCCACGCTATACCAGTTATCCCACTGTTCCGTATTGGGAAGAGCAGAATTTCTCGCTGGAACAATGGAAGCAAACGCTAAAAAAGTCTTTTGATGAATCCAATCAAAGCGAAGGCATTAGCTTGTATATCCACCTGCCATTTTGCGAAAGCCTGTGTACCTTCTGCGGGTGTCATAAGCGCGTGACCAAACGCCATGAAGTCGAACAACCTTATATTCAGGCACTGCTGAAAGAATGGGATCTATATTGCGAGTTATTACAAGAAAAGCCCATCATTAAAGAGATTCATTTTGGTGGAGGAACGCCGACCTTTTTTTCAATGGCACATCTGGCTCAACTAATTCAAGGCATTCTGGCCAAAGCAGACGTAGCGCCTGAGTATGAATTCAGTTTCGAAGGTCATCCCAATAATACTACGCGTGAACATTTGCAGGGATTGTATGACCTGGGTTTTCGTCGGGTCAGTTATGGGGTGCAGGATTATAATGAAACCGTGCAAAAGGCGATTCACCGGATTCAGCCTTATGAAAATGTTAAACAGGTGACCGAATGGGCACGTGAAATTGGCTATGAGTCAATTTCCCATGATCTGGTTTTTGGCCTGCCATTCCAAAGTCTGGAGGATGTTTTAAATACCATTGAGCAAACCAATTCACTCTTGCCGGATCGTCTGGCTTTATATAGTTATGCACATGTGCCCTGGATTAAAGGCAATGGTCAGCGTGGCTTTAAAGATGCTGATGTGCCCAAAGATGCAATCAAACGGGAATGCTATGAAGCGGGTAAAAAGAAGTTGCTCGCGCATGGTTATCATGAAATCGGCATGGATCATTTTGCCTTAGAAAAAGATGCGATGTACCAGTCCTTTCAAGCAGGAACATTACACCGCAATTTTATGGGGTACACCGCCTCTAAAACCCAGGTGATGATTGGACTCGGGATTTCTTCAATCAGCGATAGCTGGTACAGCTTTGCCCAGAATGTGAAAACCATTGAAGAATATTATGAATGCCTGACGCGCAATGAAATTCCGGTATTTAAAGGACATGTCTTAAATCAGGAAGATCTGATCATTCGGCAACATATTCTAAATTTGATGTGCAGCTTTAGCACCTCATGGGAAAATTCCGAGCTACGTTTTCCTCAAATTGATGAGGTTTTGGAACAGCTTGAGGAAATGGCACAGGATGGTTTAATTCAATTTTCAGACTCGTCAGTCACGATTCTGGAGAAAGGGAAACCATTTGTACGAAATATTTGTATGGCTTTTGATTTACGTTTAAAGCGACGGATGCCGGAGAACCGGATCTTCTCGATGACGATTTAATTTTTTAATCCGCCCTTTCGGTGCTGTGCTCCTCATCCTTTAGCAAAGGAGGGAGACAGACAATTATAAAGGAAGGGGGCATCTATTTAACTAGATGTTAGGCCTCCCTTTATTAAAGGGAGGTTTGGAGGGATGAAGTTAAAATAACGCGGTAAGGAGTTTAAAAATATTAAAAATCATCTTTTTTATAAAGATGTGCCATGCGTTCGTGCTTGGTCTTCAGATATTGTTCATTAAACGGGTTTAAGCCTACTGTTAGCGGTACACGATCGACTACATTAATGCCTTGTGCTTTTAAGGCTTCTATTTTTGAAGGGTTATTGGTCACGAGACGTACCGATTTTACCTGTAAATGATCCAGCATAATGCTACACATGTCGTATTGGCGTGCATCCGCCGGTAGGTTCAGCATCAGGTTGGCATCTACTGTGTCATGTCCCTGATCTTGCAGGGCATAAGCGCGAATTTTATTGGTCAGGCCAATACCACGACCTTCCTGACGCAAATACAGAATGACCCCGCGGCCTAATTCATTGATCAGTTTTAAAGTCGCTTGCAATTGCGGGCCGCAATCGCATTTGAGTGAAGCAAAGGCATCACCGGTTAAACATTCAGAATGGACACGCACCACCACTGGCTCATCTGATACTTCTTCAAGTCCTTTGGAAAGTGCGACATGTTCTTCGCCAGTCTTAGGGTCTTGAAATACAGTAATTTTAAATTCACCGTGAGCGGTGGGTAATCTTGACGTTGCGACAAATTCGATTGGCACAGCTGAACCCGTTAAATCCTGAAATTGGCTAAAGTATAGCGTAATGCTTGAACATTGGTAGAATTGCAAAGTCGAAATTCTGCAATAGATTTTCTTTTTTGTAGAAAGCGAACGATAATAGTTGATAAATAGTAAGATTATTCAGGATAATCGTAGGCTGCAATTTTTCACCCCGACGAGATCATTGTTTAATATTGCATCGCTAGAAGCGTAGCTGAATTGAAGCTGCTACAATTCAGCTATATGATCGGGTACTCCCCATTGACCTAGCTTTAGATTTGCCAGGCTTTAGAAGGCTTTGCCATAATATGCTGTATACAGAAATCCCAACTCAACGCCCTGTAACACGGTTGCTTGATGCGATCAATCATCCTGAGCAACTGCGTGCACTCGAGCAAAGCCAGCTAGAACAAGTGGCGGATGAGTTACGTCAATTCATTTTGTATGCTGCCGGGCAAAGTGGCGGACATTTTGGTGCCAATCTCGGTGTGATTGAACTCACCGTGGCTTTACATTATTGCTTTAATACACCGCATGACCGCCTGATCTGGGATGTAGGTCATCAGGCCTATCCGCATAAAGTGTTGACTGGTCGTCGTGAACAGCTCACCACGATTCGTGCCAAAGATGGTCTGGCTGCGTTTCCGGCTCGTGAAGAATCTGAATTTGATACCTTTGGGGTAGGGCATTCTTCGACGGCGATTTCTGCTGGCCTAGGTATGGCGCTGGCACGTCGTTATCAGAACAAGCCGTGTGAAGTGGTATCGATTATTGGCGATGGCGCCATGACGGCAGGTATGGCTTTTGAAGCTTTGAATGATGCCGTGGCACACAGTGCTGATCTGATGGTGGTGCTGAACGACAATGATATGTCGATTTCTTGCAGTACCGGTGGTTTTGCCAAACATCTGGCTGCCATTTGGGAGCGCGGTGAGTTCGTTAATGTTACCGAGCAGGGTGAGGCATATGTACAGCCACATCCAGAATGGTTGTATAACTCGCGTTTGCACAGTGCAGCGACCGATGCTGCAGATAACTTATTCCAAGCCATCGGCTTTGACTATTTTGGCCCGTACGATGGTCATGATGTCAAACAGCTGGTGCATGTCTTTAATGCGCTGAAAAAGCGTAAAGGCCCACGCCTGATTCATNNGTTACCTTGGCTGCCGGTATGGCTTGTGAAGGCTTGAAGCCGGTGGTTGCAATTTACTCGACTTTCCTGCAACGCGGTTATGATCAACTGGTACATGACGTGGCTTTGCAGAATCTGGATGTTACTTTCGGTATTGATCGTGCCGGTCTGGTCGGTGAAGATGGCCCGACCCATGCCGGTGCTTATGACTATGCCTATATGCGTACTATCCCGAATATCGTGATCATGGCGCCGAAAGACGAAAATGAATGCCGTCAAATGCTGCATACTGCGTATTTATATCCAGGACCGGCAGCGGTACGTTATCCACGTGGCAATGGACTGGGCGTTGAGATTCAGCAAAAGATGGTTGAGATTCCAATCGGTCAGGCAGAAATCGTGGCCAGCTTTAATGGGCAGTATGATGAATATATTTCTGTGCTGGCCTTTGGTAGCCGGGTACAGGCTGCAGTCGACGCTGCTGAAGCATTTGCCGTGAAACATGAGATTGGCGTGCGTGTGGTTAACATGCGTTTTGTCAAACCACTGGATACTCAAATGCTCGATGATCTCGCTTTAAGCACCAGTCTGTTTGTCACGGTGGAAGAACATGCAGTGATGGGCGGTGCAGGTAGTGCCGTGAATGAATATCTGGCAGAAGCACAGATTGTCAAACCGATGTTGAATCTGGGTCTGGATGATACGTTTATGGCGCAAGCGACCCATGCACAGATGTTGCAGCAAGCGGGTCTGGATGCGCAAGGCATTGAAAAATCGATCAATCAGGCTTGGTCCAGCCTGGGGCAAAGCGTCTTGTCATAAGTTCTTAAAAATTTTAGACACATTTTTCCCAAAAAAGCCCTGATATTTGCTAAGATATCGGGGCTTTTATGCATTATTCTTTATCAGTGTCTTCAAATTTGTAGTGGGTGTTCAATGGAACCTATGGTGGTGATGGCTGCGCGTGCGGCTCAGTTAGTTGGTCAAGAGCTTTTAAAAGCGCATCAGAATCGTCATAAACTCGATCTACAAGTCGAAGAAAAAGGAATTGATGGTCCGGTAACGCGTGTAGATCGTTATTTGGAACAGTTGACCATCGATACCCTACGTAAAAGCTATAAAAATCACAGTTTCCTTGGTGAAGAGTTTGGCTATCAGGAAGGTAAAGGTCATGACGCCGATTGGTGTTGGGTGATCGATCCGCTAGATGGTACTTTAAACTTCATTAACGGTTTCCCGCATTTCTGTATCTCTATCGCAGTTCAGCACAAAGGCATTACTCAACACGGGGTGATTTATGACCCGGTGAAAGATGAGCTATTCTCTGCCAGTCGTGGTCGTGGTGCCATGATGAACCAGCG
>DFCG01000196.1:0-418 GCA_002367455.1 Acinetobacter sp. UBA3060
CATAAGTTTGCAAAACAGCCGCTTGATCCAATTCTGCTACCCATGTGGTTGCCAGATCAAGTTCGTCTTCAAGTGAGGGATGTAAACGCCCCAAGTAACCAATTGATTGACCATTCACGAGAATTTCTGCGGATTGTCCTGGATGCAACCAGCTACGCTCTGAACGCACATATTCTACTTTGACACGACCAGCAGCCAGAATTTCTTCTACATCGCCTTTAAAGTCAAAGAAGTCCATTGCAGCGGGTTTTGCATGCCAAGATTCAGCATGACGTGAACCAGTTGCAATCAATGCAAAAGTTGGAATCTGTTTTAAATCATGAATACTGCTGGCTTCCTGATAGTCAAAACGCAGACCGAGCTCAAAGAAACGTACACGACTTTGCTGGCGGTTGACATTGTACTGAACACAAGGAAT
>DFCG01000196.1:446-1939 GCA_002367455.1 Acinetobacter sp. UBA3060
ATCAAATCTTGGTAAATCACCATATCATAACGATGTGATGGCGGTACCACTGACCACTCGCCTTCTGCTTTTACTGTAACTTCACAACCTAAACGGCTTAAAGCATCAGTAATGAACGCTGAGTCAACACTATAGCCTAGCAGTTGATCGACTTGTGCTTGATTCAACTCAATTGCGTCGCGTGTTGGCAGTAGCGCTGCATTTTCGGCAACTGTAATTGGTCCAAACTCACCGCCCGCAAGTTCCGCAATCAATTGTGATGCGCGGTGCATAGCGATCAATGGCAATTCAAAATCGACACCACGTTCATAACGCTGAGAAGCATCAGTATGCATGCCAAAGCTACGTGCACGACCGGCAATATGCAATGGCGCGAAGAATGCTGATTCCAGGAAAATTTCAGTGGTTGCATCGCTGACTGCTGAAGACAAGCCNNACATAGTTGGTAATATCGACCAGAATGCTGTGCTGACGAATACCTGAACGTGCCAATGCACGCTCCATCCATACAGGAGTCACAGCCTTGGTATTGACGTTCTTGATGACACGACCCAAATAGCGTGGGCAGCCTTCAGTCGATACAACGACTTTCTTTTCTTCGCTAATAGTCGCAGCTACTTCTTTAATTTCAGGGGCAATTACTGGCAATTGGTTAATCACACCAATTTCACGTGCGATCCCGCGAATACTGAAGCAGTCCCCACGGTTAGGCGTAATGCTGATGTCAATCACATTGTCATCAAGATCCAGATATTCACGAATGTTCATACCTACTGGTGCATCTGCAGGCAGCTCTAAAAGACCGTCGATTTTATCTTCCAGATCGATTTCTGAAGCGCCGCACAGCATACCTTGTGACTCGATACCACGTAGCTTGCCTTTCTTGATTTTGAAATCGCCTGGAAGTACTGCACCAATGGTCGCAACCGGTGCTTTCATGCCGGCACGTACATTTGGCGCACCACATACAATTTGTAGTGGCTCACCAGAACCGATATTGACAGTGGTCACACGCAAGCGATCTGCATCAGGATGTTGTTCTACTGTCAGGACTTCCCCCACCACCACACCAGTAAAGGGTTTGGCTGCAGGTGCAAGCTCATCCACTTCCAGACCCAACATGGTCAATTGATCAGAAAGTTTTTCGCTATCGATGGCTGGGTTGACCCATGTGCGTAGCCAATTTTCGCTAATTTTCATTGATATAAAACCTGTAATTCAAATCTCTAGAATCCCCCTCTGCTCCCCATTTTCCAAAAGGGAGAACTCCATCTATTTCACGGAGTCCCTCTTCTTTTTAAAAGAAGAGGTTAGGAGAGGATTATTAAAAAGTTTTAAGCAAACTGGCGTAAGAAACGCACATCATTTTGAAAGAACATACGTAAGTCATTCACGCCATAACGCAGCATTGCAAAACGTTCAACACCCAGACCAAAAGCAAAGCCTTTGTATTTTTCAGGATCAATGCCTGCAGCTTGCAGCACATTCGGATG
>DFCG01000196.1:1957-2584 GCA_002367455.1 Acinetobacter sp. UBA3060
GTTTCCATGGTACGAATCTGCACACCAGACGTATGCGTACGCAGCAAATGGTTCACATCGAAATAGAAAGTATCGTGCATGGCACGCGCCGGGTGATGACCCGGAATGTTCAGTGCTTCAAAGTTGTGGTAGTCATCTTCAACTTCAGGACCTGTTGCAACCGTAAAACCTGCCTTGGTAAAGAACTGGCAAATACGCTCTTGCACCTGGGTCACTGGATGGATACTGCCCACCTGCTGGNNGTTTCACGTACAGCATGGATTTGTGCGCCGAAGACTTTACGTTCTTCAGGATCCATTTTACCAAGCGACTTAGATTGTTCCGCGAGCTGGCTTTTTTTCCCCGTAAATTGCACTCGTACTTGATCAAGTGCAGCAAGGTCTTGAGCTGCTGCAATCGCAGCGAGCGCTTCAGTGGTCAGGGCTTCCAGTGACATAGTAACTCTCAAAGCAACAGGTTAAAAAATATTTTAAAAACCCCACATTCTAACAGTTTTTAGACACTTTGATGAAGATGCGTTTTAAGGAAAATTAGATTGGCATGATTAAATATAAAAAGTATAAGATAAACACAATATCAATCAGATCAAATCACTATGGCACTCGATCAAATTTGGAAACAGCAACT
>DFCG01000022.1:0-10637 GCA_002367455.1 Acinetobacter sp. UBA3060
TATTTATTTGATACTTTTAATATGCTTGTTATTTTTATATTGTATCGTATTTAATTAATCTAGAGCCTAAATAGAGAGACGTCAATCTGTTTTTAAAAATAGATACAAATAATTTTTAAAGGCAAAAAAAAGGAATCATAATGATTCCTTTTTTTGAGTTTAAATTTTTAGCCACGTTCAACCAGCGTCAAAATATCGTAGGTTGCAACCAGTTCATTGCGTTGGTTTTTTACTTTAATATCCCAGACCACGACACCATGTGGCTTCTGTGCCGGATCGCGCAGTGCTTTTGGAGTTTTCTGCTTACAGGTCAGTTCTACCTGAATGGTATCACCAATTTTCACCGGTTCTACAAAGCGCAAGTTGTCCATGCCATAGTTGGCAATGACTGGGCCCTGGGCGGCATCAACGAATAAACCGGCTGCGGCAGACACCACGAAATAGCCATGTGCCACACGTTCACCAAACAGGGATTCTGCTGCAGCAATCTTGTCCATATGCGCATAGAAGTGATCACCGCTCAGGCAGCCGAAATTCACCAGATCCGCTTCGGTCACGCTACGTCGTGCAGTCAGTAAACGCTCGCCTATACGCAATTCATCAAATGATTTTTTAAAAGGATGCACGCGGTCTTCAAAGACTTGAGCTCCAGCCGTCCAGCTATGGCCGACCTGAGTCATGGCATTTGGCGAGCCTTGAATCGCAGTACGTTGCATATAATGTTTGACTGCACGCAAGCCGCCGAGTTCTTCACCGCCACCGGCACGTCCCGGTCCACCATGAACCAGTAAAGGTAATGGAGAGCCATGTCCGGTACTTTCTTTGGCACTTTCTGCATCCAGAATATGGACACGACCATGCCATGGCGCAATTTTGCTGAGCAGTTGTTCAATATTTTCATCGGTATTGCGTACAATCGATGCGACCAGGCTACCTTCGCCACGTGCCACCAAGTCAGCCAGCTGAGCCAGGTCAGTATATGGCATTAAAGTCACTACAGGTCCAAAGGCTTCAATCTTATGAATATTTTCTGCCTGATCCGGTGCTTTGCAGACCAATACGGTTGGTGGATAACATGCGGATTTCTCTGTATTTTGTACTTGAATCTTAAAGTCCTGACGCAAGTGGCTACCGAATACAATCTCTGCATCCTGGCTCAGCTGTTCAACTTTTGCCGCGACATCATGTTTCTGTTTGACGCTGGCCAAAGCACCCATCGTCACGCCTTCCTGAGCCGGATCGCCCACGACCACTTTTTTTAGTTTTGCAATCAGACGGTCTTGTACTGTATCCAATAGCTCGGCCGGCACAAAAGCACGACGAATGGCGGTACATTTCTGTCCGGCTTTGGTGGTCATTTCACGGAAAACTTCACGGACAAATAAATCAATCGTTTCATCATTGGCTTGCGCCGTCAAAATTGCACTGTTGACCGAGTCTGCTTCCATGGTGAATGGAATCGAGTAGGCATTTAAATGTGGATGCGAACGCAGTTTTTGCCCGGTTGAAGCAGAGCCGGTGAAGGTGACCGTATCTTGAGGATTTAAATGATCAAATAAATCATAGACCTGTCCACAAATGAGCTGCAGTGAACCTTCTGGCAAGAAACCGCTTTCATGAATAGCTTTGACCACAGCATGGGTCAGCTCGGCACCTTCGGTCGCCGGTTTGACAATACAGGGTACGCCTGCCAGCAGCGTCGGTGCGATTTTTTCCAGCATGCCCCAGATCGGAAAGTTAAAGGCATTGATATGCACGGCGACACCGGCTTTAGGCGTCAGAATATGTTTCGCGCCAAAGCTACCTTGCTTAGAAAGAGGAATCCAGGCATCTTCCACCCATGCTGTTTCATCACTCAGTTCGCGACGCACCAAACTCGAATAGGCATATAAGGTGCCAACTCCGCCTTCAATATCAATCCAGGCATCTTTACGGGTACAGCCGGTTGCTTTGGCAAGCTCATAAAAGTCTTCTTTGCGTTCCATCAAATATTGTGCCACTTGCTTCAGTGCATTGGCACGTTGATGGAAGGTCCATGTGGCAATAGCCGCGCCTTTTTGTTTGGCATACTTCACCACGGCTTGGGTATCGATGCCCTGACTGCCGACCTGATAAACCGCTTCACCGCTAATGGCATGATAAACCGTACGTAAATCGGCTTGCGCTGTGTATTCCTGGCCGTACACCAGTGAAGCTAAGCTTTTGATGGCAATAGGATTATGGGTTGATGCAGTATCTTGATAATCCGTTGTGCTTGAGCTGCTGTCTAACTCTAACATTGTAAAAACTCCATTTATGATACGTTTTGAGAAGTATTTTAATTTTGATGTTTCATAATTTGTGTTGAAAAATTGAAAATGTCAATCATAAATCTGTGTTTAAAAATACATAACAATAAAATAAAAAATATTAAGTTATATAAAACAAATATTTATTAAAAATAAGGATAAAAATTAAATGATACCAATAAATATATATTGATTTTAATTACGTATCGTTTTAATTTGGGTGTATCAACACTTGGGATAAGTGAGGGAACAATGAATAACCAACAACAAATCTTCGATCAAAAGATTGAAAAGGATATTTCCATCGAGCCGAAGGACTGGATGCCGGATGCTTATCGTAAGACCTTGATTCGTCAGATCGGTCAGCACGCACACTCTGAAGTGGTGGGTATGTTGCCGGAAGGCAACTGGATTACCCGTGCACCGACCTTGAAACGTAAAGCCGTGCTGATGGCGAAAGTCCAGGATGAAGCCGGTCATGCTTTGTATCTGTACAGTGCTGCAGAAACCCTGGGTGCGGATCGTGACGACATGATGGATAAACTGATTGCCGGTCGCATGAAATATTCTTCAATTTTTAACTATCCAACCCTGAGCTGGGCCGATGTTGCCGCGATTGGCTGGTTGGTGGATGGTGCGGCAATTGTCAATCAGGTTGCGCTGTGCCGTACGTCTTATGGTCCTTATGCCCGCGCTATGGTGCGTGTGTGTAAAGAAGAAAGTTTCCATCAGCGTCAGGGCTTTGAAGCCATGATGGAATTGGCCAATGGTACGCCGGAACAAAAGCAGATGGCACAGGATGCAGTGAACCGTTTCTGGTGGCCGGCACTGATGATGTTTGGTCCAAGTGACGATAATTCACCGAACAGTGCACAAAGTATGCAGTGGAAAATTAAATTATTCAGCAACGATGAGCTACGTCAGAAATTTGTCGATAACACCGTGTCGCAAGTCTTACAGCTAGGTTTAACCGTTCCAGATCCAGACATCAAATTCAATGAAGCCACCGGACATTACGAATTTGGTGAAATCAATTGGGATGAGTTTTTTGCGATTCTTGCAGGCAAGGGACCGTGTAACCATGAGCGTATTGAAGCACGCCGCAAAGCTTGGGAAGGCGGCAAGTGGGTACGTGATTCAGCAGCCGTCTATGCGCAGAAACAGCAGCAACAGTCAGCAGCACAAAAAGTTGCTTAAAAAATAGTTTGATCGATATAAGGAAATTTGCTCATGAATAACAAAAATAACTGGTCACTTTATGAAGTGTTTGTGCGTAGTAAACAGGGTCTGAGTCACCGTCATGTCGGCAGCCTGCGTGCGCCGGATGAGGAAGTCGCACTACAAAATGCCCGCGATGTATATACCCGCCGCAATGAAGGCATCAGTATCTGGGTGGTGAAATCTGAATTGATTACCTCTTCCCAGCCAGATGAAAAAGCAGAGTTTTTTGAACCCGCTTTGGACAAGGTTTATCGTCATCCAACCTTTTATAACATTCCAGCTGGCATCGAGCACATGTAAAGGGAAAGGTGAAGAATATGACAAATCAAGTATTGGCAGAATTTCTTTTACATGTGGGTGACAGTCAACTGATCCTGTCTCATCGTTTGGCAGAGTGGTGTGGTCATGCACCTGAACTGGAGCTGGATATTGCCTTAGCCAATATCGGACTGGATTTATTGGGTCAGGCACGTACTGCCCTCAGTCTGGCGGGTGAAGTGGAAGGACAGGGCCGTGATGAAGACAAGCTGGCTTATTTCCGTACTGAACGTGAATACCGTAATTTGCTGCTGTGTGAACAGCCGAATGGTGACTTTGCCCAGACCCTGGTGCGCCAGTGGTTGATGGATCACTACCACGCTTTATTGTTTAGCGCCTTAAGTCAAAGTCAGCATGCTGAGTTGGCGGCTTTTGCAGTGAAATCACTCAAAGAAGTGAAATATCACCAGCGTTTTTCCACCACCTGGATGGAACGCTTAAGTTTAGGTACCGCAGAAGCGCATGAAAAAACCCAGCAAGGTTTAAACCAGTTATGGCGTTTTACCGAGGAACTTTTTGTTCTGACGGCTGATGAAAGACAGTTGGTCGATAGCGGTGTCATTCCAGATATTGAAAATTTAAAAGCCCAGTGGCTGGAGACCATTACATCCGAGTTAGCGCGATTTGAATTAAGCCTGCCAGAGCTAGGCGCTTATCGCAGTGGGGCTAAACAGGGTTTACATACAGAACATCTCGGTTTTGTTTTGGCTGAACTGCAATACATGCAGCGCTCATATCCAAACATGAACTGGTAATTCGGCACAATCACAGGGAGTGAGTCGCATGAATCTGATTCGACACGTAGAAGATCAATGTTGGGACGTTTTACAGCAGGTTTCTGATCCAGAGATTCCGGTATTGTCAGTGATTGATCTGGGTATGATTCGTGGCGTCGAGCTGAATCAGCAGGATGAAATTGTGGTGCGACTCACGCCGACCTATAGCGGCTGTCCGGCCACGGATTTATTAAAAGCAGAAATTACCCAGGCTTTAGAGGCCAATGGTTTGACGCCGGTCAAAGTCATTGTGGACCTGTCTCAAGCCTGGACCACGGACTGGATGAGTGAATCGGGCAAACACAAATTACAGCAATATGGTATTGCCCCGCCGCAAGGCCAGTCACATAGCTGTGGTACGCATGTGGCATTGACCGATGGCATCACCTGTCCACAGTGCTTAAGTAACAACAGCAAATTATTAAGTGAATTCGGTTCGACCGCCTGTAAAGCTTTATATCAATGTCGGGACTGCTTAGAAACTTTTGACTATTTCAAATGTATTTGATTGTAACGATTGCGCGGTGGGCAGGGTAAACCAATAACAAGCCTGAACACCGCCACCTAAAAGAAGGATTTTGCCATGAGCCAATTTATACCATTAACCATTAAATCGATTCAGCCACAAACCGAGCAGGCGATCTGCATTGCCTTTGATCTCGCGCCTGAGCAGTTGGATACTTTTCAATATCAGCCGGGTCAGCACCTCACCATTCGTCATTTAACTGATGACGGCGAGCTGCGCCGCTGCTACTCGATCTGCAGTGATACTCAGGAAGACATGAGCATTGCGATTAAAAAAATTGATCAGGGTCAGTTTTCAACCTGGGCCAATGCGCATCTCAAAGCGGGCGATGTACTAGAAGTCATGCCACCGCAAGGGGTGTTCTTTCAGAAAGCCGCCAAGGCTGGTGGCCAGAATTATCTAGGATTTGCAGCAGGCAGTGGCATTACGCCAATTTTATCGATTGTAAAGTCGGTGTTGAACCGTCAAGCGGAAGCAACATTCACTCTGGTATATGGCAACCGCTCCTGGAAACAGACCATGTTCTCTGAACAGATCATGGACTTGAAAGACCGTTTTAAGGAACGTCTGCAACTGGTAAATATTTTTTCACGTGAACTGAATGACAGTGACATCTTTAATGGTCGGATTGATGCAGACAAATTGCAGCAGTTATTTCAGGCCAATCTGATTTCTGCCGAAGCAGATCACTGTTTCGCTTGCGGTCCTGAAGAAATGATGACAGCAGTCGAAACGGTATTACCGACTTGGGGCATTCAACACAGCAAGATTCATACGGAACGCTTCAATACGGGTACTGCACCGAAAGCAACCGCCCAGCAGATGGAAAGCCGCAGCGAAGAACGCGTCAATATCATCCTCGATGGTCGCGAGCTGATTGTTGAAGTCTCTAAGCAGGATGACAGTATTTTAGATGCTGCGCTACGTGCCGGAGCCGACCTGCCATATGCCTGTAAGGGCGGCGTTTGTGCCACCTGTAAATGTAAGGTGTTAGAGGGACAGGTTGAAATGGCGGTGAATTACAGTCTGGAAGAAGATGAAATTCAGAAAGGCTATGTGCTCAGTTGTCAGGCACGTCCAACCACGGCCAATGTCCGACTCAGTTTTGATGAATAAAAGCTGAATTTACAGCACCGCGAGCATAGCAGGAGTTCAAGGATGACCTACATTAAAACCAGCTCACCCAAGCCGGGTGTGGTACTGATCGAGCTAAATCGTCCAGAAAAGCGCAATGCTTTAAACAATGCCACCTTGCAAAACATTGCAGCCTGTCTACAGGACTTGGAAACAGATGCTGCTGTGAAAGCCGTGGTCATCACCGGAAATACGCAATGCTTTGCTGCCGGTGCTGATTTAAATGAGCTGGCGCAGTTAGATGTGGTCAGCATCCAGCAAGACCAACGCCCACTGCTCTGGAAAAAAATTGATGAATTTTCCAAGCCTTTAATCATGGCCGTAAATGGTTATGCTTTTGGTGCAGGTTTCGAGTTGGCTTTGCATGGTGACATGGTGCTGACCGGAGAAAATGCCCAGTTTGCCTTGCCTGAAATCGGTTTAGGGATGTTGCCGGGTGCCGGTGGAACCCAGCGTCTGGCCCGTCTGGTCGGTCAGCAATTAACGATGCGCTGGGCCATGACTGGTGAAATGATTTCGGCACAAACAGCCTTGCAACATGGCATTAGTAGCCAGGTTTGTCCGGCAGGATTGACCGTGCAATACGCACTGGAACTGGCAGAAAAAATTGCCAAGCAGGCACCGCTGGCCATTCGTGCCATCAAGCAATCTTTAAAGTCGATTCATGAAGTGACTTTAAGTCAGGGACTGAAACTTGAACGTCAACATTTTGTCTGGCTGGCGGCGACCCAAGATCGCCAGGAAGGCATCAATGCATTTTTAGAAAAAAGAAAACCAGAATTTAGAGGTGTGTAATGGATTATCAAACAATTATTGTCGAAGAAAAAAATGCAGTGGGCTACCTGACCTTTAACCGTCCAAAACAGCTCAACAGNNTACAACCCTTTGATCAAGCTGATTACCGAAATGCCTAAACCGGTGATTTGTGCCGTGAATGGAGTAGCAGCAGGGGCAGGTGCCAATATTGCCCTGGCGTGTGACATTGTGGTGGCAGCAAAATCGGCTTCCTTTATTCAGGCCTTTTGCCGTCTTGGTTTGGTGCCAGATTCAGGCGGTACCTGGTTCCTGCCGCGTCTGGTTGGCCGTGCCCAGGCGATGGGCCTTGCCATGCTTGGCGATAAAATTCCGGCTGAGCGCGCAGTACAACTGGGCATGATCTGGCAAGTGGTTGAAGATGAGCAACTGCAAGCAGAAGCGAAAAAATTGGCNNATGCAACAGATCAATTTGGAACAAGTCAAAGTTGCTGTGGTCGGTGCTGGAACCATGGGGATTGGCATTGCACAACTGGCAGCCATGCACGGGCATCCGACCTATGTGTTTGATCTCGATCGCAGCAAAGTTCAGAGTGCCTTGACTGCTTTAGAGGCGCAGCTGAGCAAGCGCGTACAAAATGGCAAAATGACCCAGCAATTGCTGGAGAGTACCTTCGCCAATCTGATTGTGGCAGAGGACATTCAGCAGCTTGCCGATGCGGGCTTAATTATTGAAGCCATTGTTGAAAAGAAAGAAGTGAAGCAAAACCTGTTTCAACAGCTGGCTGCCATTTGCCCGGAACAGACGATTTTTGCGTCTAATACTTCTTCAATTTCCATTACCGCAATTGCCTCGGCGATTCTACATCCCGAGCGAGTGATTGGTCTGCATTTCTTTAATCCGGCGCCGGTGATGAAACTGGTCGAGATTATCCGCGGACTGAAAACCTCAGCAGCGATTGCCGATGCAGTATTTGATCTGATGAAGGACTGGAACAAGGTTCCGGTGCGAGCCAAATCGACCCCCGGTTTTATCGTCAATCGTGTCGCACGACCTTATTATGCCGAGGCCTTTCGTGCCTTGCAGGAAAATGCCACCACCCCGGAACAGCTCGATTACATCATGCGCGAATGTGGCCGTTTTGCCATGGGGCCGTGTGAACTTACAGATCTGATTGGGCAGGATGTGAATTTCTCGGTCACACAAAGTGTCTATCAGGAATTTTTCTATGAGCCACGCTACCGCCCGTCCTTGATTCAAAAAGAACTGGTCGATGCCGGTTGTTATGGTCGCAAGTCCGGTCAGGGTTTTTATGATTACGCTCAGGCCAAGCCTGCACCTGTATATGAATTGCCAGTGTGTTATGCCAAGTCGCTGAATAAGCTCAAAGTCACAGTAAAAGGTGAATGGCTACATTCCTCAGTACTGATTGAACGTTTAAAACAGGCCTCTCATGTAGAGCTGAGTTTTCAGGCAGCAGAACAGAATGAAATCCTGATTGGTGACCTTTCTCTGCGATTATCGCTTGGCGAATCAGTTGAACTTACCTATCCGCATGAGCCTGTGGTGTTGATGGACTGGCATTCAGATTGGACAAATGCTCAAGCGATTCCAGTCGTTGCATCATCGGCGTGTAGTGCTGAACAGCGCCAGGCAGTGGAGCTATTCCTCATAGGTATGGATATGATACCTATTTGGTCTAAGGATCATCCCGGTCTTTATGTTATACGTAGTATTGCCATGTTGGTGAATGAAGCCTGTGAAGCAGTATTGCATGATATTGCATCAGAACAAGATATTGATTCTGCTATGAAATATGGCGTTAATTATCCTTGTGGTCCATTCGAATGGGCAGATAAAATTGGATATTACACAATTTTACAAATTTTAGAAAATATGTATCGTGTTTATGGTGAAGACCGCTATAGAACTAGTATATATTTAGCAAAGAAAGCGGTGCAGGGACATGCACAGAAAACTCAGCAGCAACCATTACGCGTTGCTGGCTAAAAGGAAGAATCATGGAACAGGTTTATATTTTTGCTGGAATTCGCACCCCGATCGGACGCTATGCCGGTGGACTGAGCAGCATTCGTGCTGATGATCTGGCAGCGCTACCGATTCAATATCTGAAAGATCAGCATCCTGCCTTGCCATGGGCAGAACTGGATGAAGTGATCCTAGGCTGTGCCAATCAGGCCGGTGAAGATAACCGCAACGTGGCGCGTATGGCTGCTTTACTCGCAGGGTTGCCTGAATCTGTTCCAGCACTCACCATAAACCGTTTATGTGCTTCAGGTCTGGATGCCATTGGAATTGCAGCCCGTGCCATCAAATCGGGTGAAGCCCAATTTATTTTGGCGGGTGGCGTAGAATCCATGAGCCGAGCGCCTTTCGTGCAATCCAAACCTACAACTGCCTTTAGCCGTACCCCTGAAATTTATGATACGACAATTGGCTGGCGTTTTATCAACCCAAAATTTAAAGCACAGTTTGGCGTCGACAGCATGCCGGAAACAGCCGAAAACGTCGCTGAAAAGTATCAGATTAGCCGTGAAGACCAGGATCTGTTTGCCTATCACAGCCAGCAGAAAACCGCAGTAGCGCAGCAGAAAGGTATTTTTGCTGAAGAAATTCTGCCAGTAGAGGTCAAAGGTCCCAAGAAAAGTACTCTGACCATTTCCCAAGATGAGCATCCGCGCGCAGAGACGACGCTGGACAATCTGGCCGCCTTAAAAACCCCATTTCGTAAAGAAGGCGGTTCAGTCACTGCCGGCAATGCTTCGGGTGTCAATGACGGGGCGGCTTGCGTATTACTTGGGAATCAGCAGTTTGCCGAGCAGTATGGTTTGAGCCCGAAAGCTAAAGTGATCGGGATGGCCAGCGCCGGTGTCGAAGCTAAATATATGGGTATTGGGCCGGTTCCAGCGGTACAGAAAGTGCTGAAACAGACTGGCCTGAGTCTGGAGCAGATGGACGTGATTGAGCTAAATGAAGCATTTGCAGCGCAATCGCTGGCCGTGATTCGTGAACTCGGCTTGCAAGACGATGATTCCAGAATTAACCCGAATGGCGGTGCCATCGCTTTGGGTCATCCGCTGGGTATGAGTGGCACCCGTTTGGTGATCACGGCCATGAAAGAACTAAAACGCCGTAAAGGCAAATATGCACTCTGCACCATGTGTGTCGGTGTGGGTCAAGGTGTGGCACTGGTTTTAGAAAATATGGATTAAACACATCATTCAATCAATGAATTAAACCGTGGTCAGGAAGACTGCGTCAGGAGTAAGAATATGAATAACAATGCAATGGAAAAAATTGAAAAAGTATCGGTTGATGAGTTACGCAGTGTTCAGCTACAGCGTATGAAAAAGACGTTGCAACATGCTTATCAGAACAGTCCGGTTTATAAAAAGAAATTCGATGATGCTGGCGTGCATCCAGACGATTTTAACTCACTGGAAGATCTGGCCAAATACCCGTTTACCACCAAACAGGATTTACGCGATAACTATCCGTTTGGCATGTTCGCTGTGCCACAGGAACAGATTGTACGTGTGCACGCATCTTCAGGCACCACCGGTCAGCCAACCGTGGTGGGTTATACCCAAAATGATATT
>DFCG01000025.1:0-433 GCA_002367455.1 Acinetobacter sp. UBA3060
GATGAATGAATCAATTCAGTTGTTGACCCAAGGTATGCAAACCCTAAATCAGAAATGTATTGCTGGTATTCAGGCCAATGAACAGATTTGCTTAAGTTCCGTTATGCGCAGTGTCGGGATTGTGACCTTGCTTGAACCGATATTGGGACATGCCAAATGTGATGAAATCGGCAAACAATGTATGCGGGAAAATAAAACCGTGCCGCAAGTGGTGTTGGAGCTGGGCTTATTGAGTGCAACGCAATTAGAAGAAATCTTTGCATTTGAAAATCTGGTGTCTGAAATCCCTTCAGCAGAAAGTCAGCTTGAACAGGTTTCTTAACAGAACCAGAGCTGTTAAATCATCTGAAACAGCGAATCGCTGCTATTTTGATAATTTGCCTCAAGTTCAGGATGTGGATTTGAGGCATTTTCATCTAGACTAGAGCCTGAA
>DFCG01000025.1:526-906 GCA_002367455.1 Acinetobacter sp. UBA3060
GAGTATTTGTCCAATCGCCGTTTAAAACAGTTTGATGATTTAAAAGCGTTATATGATACCGCAATGCTGATCAATGAAAAAATTGATCTGGAAATCGCCCATCAGCGTTTTAATGCGACTTTAGGCAATACCGAAGAGAATCTGCTGCAATTTAAAATGATCCTTAAGAAGTTAAATGATTATTATCGTAACTTTCTGCGCGATCAAAAATAAGCTGCAAAAGTGGCTTAAAATCGAAGTAGATGGATGTGGCAAGACTGCATAAAAATAACAAAATATCCTGAGATCATCGTGCTAGTATAAGCCTCAGGTTATTTAGACTTTAAAGCTATATCCATGTTCCAACAAGAAATTTCCCAACTCAATTTACCACAGCTCAA
>DFCG01000025.1:947-5833 GCA_002367455.1 Acinetobacter sp. UBA3060
CGCGTTTATTTATCGTGATTGCACGTAATAATCAGCATTTGGGTCAACTGGAAAGTGAACTGGAATTTTATGGGATTAAACCCACGATTTTTCCAGATTGGGAAATCTTGCCTTATGACCGTCTCTCCCCACATCAGGATATTGTCTCGGAACGTCTGGCAATCTTATCCAATATGCCCAAAACTGGCGTACTGTTGCTGTCTGCCTCAACTTTGGCACAACGTGTAGCGCCCACCTCATGGATTCTGGGTGAGCATTTCGATATTCATGTCGGTCAGAAATTTGATCTGGAACAACAAAAGAAAAAGCTGATTCAGGCGGGTTATCATCTGGTCGATACCGTTTATGATCCGGGTGAATTCGCAGTACGCGGCAGTATCATGGATATCTACGCATCGGGGCAGGAAGCACCGATTCGGATTGACCTGTTCGATGATGAAATTGAAAGCCTGAAATTTTTCGATTCCGAAACTCAGCGCACCACGCAAAGTTTGCAACAGTTTACCGTATTGCCCGCGCAGGAATTTCCGCTTAAGGAAGGTCGTGTGACGTTCCGTGACCGTTATGCTGAATTTTTTCCGACCGCGAATCCGAAGAAAAATCCAATATACCAGGATGTGATGGATGGCATAGTCTCTCCGGGAATCGAGTTTTATTTGCCCTTGTTTTTCAGCGCTGAAGCCATGCAAGGTCAAAGTTCGCTAATTTCGTACTTACCTAAGAATGGCATTGTCATTACAGATAAGGCTTTGGACGAAAGTCTGAGCCAGTTTTGGCAAGATGTAGTGCGCCGTTATGAAGATCGCCGCCACAATGTCGACCAACCGATCATGCCGCCTGAAAGCCTGTTCTTCCAGACCAATCAGGTTCTGGAGCAGCTGAATCAGTTTGCGCGCATCATTGCTGCACAAACGCCTTTTGATCAAAAAGCTGGGGTATTGAATCTTGATACCCAGTTGCCACCGCGTCTACCCGTAGACCCTAAACGTGAAAAACCGTTTCATGAAGTCAAAAAATACATTGATCAGGCCAATCATCCGGTACTGCTGGTGGCTGAAAGTGCTGGACGCCGGGAAAGCCTCAAAGATGCATTAAGACCAAGTCTGGGTGATATCCCCACGGTTGAAAATTTCGATAGTTTTATTCAGTCTCTGTATGCAATTGCCATTACCAATGCGCCTTTAGAGCGCGGTCTGGTATTGACTGATCGCGTTAGTGTGATTTCTGAAAATCAGCTGTATGAACATCGGGTAGTACAGCGCCGTCGCAAGCGTCAGCAGGAAGTTTCCGAAGAGTTCCTGATCCGAAGTCTAACTGAGCTGACCATGGGCGCGCCTGTGGTACATATCGATTATGGGGTCGGACGTTATGCCGGTCTGGTCACTTTAAGTATTGATGATCAAGATCATGAATTCTTGCAACTGGATTACGCAGATGCCGCCAAAGTCTATGTGCCGGTGACCAATCTGCACTTAATCAGCCGGTATAGTGGTGGTGATCCGGATCTGGCACCGTTGCATAAACTGGGTACGGATGCATGGAATAAAGCCAAACGTAAAGCGCTGGAACAGATTCACGATGTCGCGGCCGAATTGCTGCATATTCAGGCACGGCGTTCTTCCAAACCTGGAATCAGTTTTGAAGTCGATCAAAGCCTGTATATGCAATTTTCTAGTGGCTTTGCCTATGAAGAAACACTGGATCAGGCCAATGCGATTGAAGCCACACTGCATGACATGCAGCAGGCCAAGCCGATGGATCGACTGGTGTGTGGTGATGTGGGTTTCGGCAAGACAGAAGTCGCGATGCGTGCCGCATTTGTTGCAGTACAGAATAATCGGCAGGTGGCGATTCTGGTACCAACCACCTTGCTGGCACAGCAGCATTATGATTCATTCAAAGACCGCTTTGCCGACTGGCCGGTCCGGATTGAAGTGCTGTCACGTTTCGGTTCTTCCAAAGCACATACTAAGACCATTGACGACCTCATTGAAGGTAAAGTCGATATTGTGATTGGTACACATAAGATTTTGCAGGAAAATGTCCAGTTTAAGAATCTCGGTCTGATGATTGTCGATGAAGAGCATCGTTTCGGTGTGCGCGACAAGGAGCGAATCAAGGCCATGCGTGCCGATGTTGATATGCTGACACTGACTGCGACTCCAATTCCACGTACGCTGAATATGGCCTTTAGTGGCATGCGTGATCTGTCGATTATCGCCACACCGCCGGCACGCCGTCTTGCGGTGAAAACCTTTGTGCAGGAACATACCGATGACACCATTAAAGAAGCGATTCTGCGTGAATTGCTGCGCGGTGGTCAGGTTTATTTTCTGCATAATGAAGTTGATACAATCGATCGTGCCGCCGAGCATATCCGTAAACTGGTGCCGGAAGCGCGGGTGATTGTGGCCCACGGACAGATGCGTGAACGTGAACTGGAGCAGGTGATGCAGCAGTTCTATCACAAGGAATACAATGTTCTGGTATGTTCGACCATTATTGAAACCGGGATTGATGTTCCGAATGCCAACACCATTCTGATTGAACGTGCCGACAAACTGGGCCTGGCGCAATTACATCAGCTACGCGGACGTGTAGGGCGCTCACATCATCAGGCTTATGCATATTTGATGGTACCGTCATTAAAAGCCTTAAAAGGTGATGCAGAAAAACGTCTGGATGCCATTCAGCGTGCTTCAACTTTGGGTGCCGGTTTTATGCTGGCAACTGAAGATCTGGAAATTCGCGGAGCAGGTGAATTACTCGGTGAACAGCAGAGTGGTTCGATGCAGGCGATTGGTTATAGCCTGTATATGGAAATGCTGGAAAAAGCCACCAAAGCCATTCAAAAAGGTAAAACGCCAAACTTCGACGCACCATTGTCATTGACTGCCGAAATTACCCTGCATATGCCAGCACTGATTCCGGATGAATATCTGGGTGATGTGCATCAACGTCTGTTGTTCTATAAACGCATCAGTAATACCGATACCCAGGAAAAGCTGGATAATATCCGGATGGAATTGATTGATCGTTTTGGTATACCGCCGCAACCGGTCAAACAGCTCTTTGCTGTACATCAGATTCGATTGAAAGCCGAGCAGCTTGGTATTACTAAAATTGATATCAGCAGTCAGGGTGGGCATATTGAATTTGCACCGGATACTCCGGTTCAAGCCATGACGATTATCCAGATGATGCAGAAACATCCGACCTATTTCCGGATGGATGGCGGTCAACGTCTAAAAGTCATGGTCATGCTGGAAGACTATCAAAAGCGGATTCAGTTTATACAGGATTTACTGGACAGTCTGCTTAAAGAATTGCACTGATTTTATTCGATTAAATCAGCCTGAAAATTCAGTTTGGATTTCATTTTCCAATGAAGTTTGCAGGAACAACAGGCTTGATTTTTTTAATGAATTGTTTACAGTAATTGTTGTGATGTGCTTCGCAACAAATCATGAGAATTTGTCTTTAAACACATTGCTTTCAATATTCAGCTTCAGTTGGATATGTTAGTATTAGCCATCATTCTAATTTTGCATCATTTATAAAGATATGTTTAGTTTGCATCCACAACTTGCTCAAGATACGTTTTTTGTAGGCGACTTTCCTTTGTCAACATGTCGTTTGATGAATGATATGCAATTTCCCTGGCTCATTCTGATTCCACGTGTGCCGGGTGTCTCTGAATTATATGAATTGAGTCAAGCTGACCAAGAGCAGTTTTTAAGAGAGTCAAGCTGGTTATCAAGCCAGCTGGCACGTGTTTTCCGTGCAGATAAAATGAATGTAGCAGCGCTGGGTAATATGGTGCCGCAATTGCATTTTCATCATGTAGTTCGTTATCAGAACGACGTTGCATGGCCGAAGCCTGTTTGGGGTACATCTGCTGTTCCTTATAGCAGTGAAGTATTGGCACATATGCGTCAAACCTTAATGCTGGCTTTACGTGGTCAGGGCGACATGCCATTTGACTGGCGCATGGACTAATCAGCCAAGGCATTCCGAGAACCATGAACAGTTGCGGACTTCAGGGAGTGAGTGAGTGCAATTAGACGACTGGATTCAAAAAGAACCCCATCAGTTTGAGTATTTCCATCGCATGATGGGATACATCATGCTGTCTGTGGTTCTGGTCGTCTTTCATTACACTGAACCAGATACCCAGTATCAGCTTTTTGTTCCATTTTTTTTGTTTCTGGTTTTGCTAATTACACCAAAACTATCTCGCTGGCTGATCTATTGTCATGATTATCACATCCGGCGTAATATTCTTTTCCTGATTGATGTCATTGTCATTTCGGTGGTTTTGGCGGCCGTGCATCTGGATTTGGTCTTGTCCTTGCTGGGTCTGGTCGCAGTGCTCTATACCGCGATCAGCAATAAAATTTCATTTATGATGGCATCTCTAGCCAGCCTGATCGGGATTACGCTTTTTTATCTGGCCAATATTCTGGTCTTTGGGTTTAATAATTATTTCGAACCGACCAGCAGTGAGTTGACCGTTTTAGGCTTTATCTGTCTGATTACCTATTTTGGTGTCGGAAGTTTTTATCAAAGTGGTCGTGTGCAATACATGACCCAGAAAAAAGACCATTATTTCGAACAGATGAACCGTTATATGGAATTTGCCAATCAGCTGAGTCGCTATGCGCCCGTGCAGTTATGGCAATCCATTATGAAAGGTGAATCTGAAGCCAAAATTGAATATAAACGTAAAAAGTTGACGATCTTTTTCTCTGATATTCAAGGCTTTACAGAGCTATCTGAAACTCTGATTCCAGATGATTTAGCATTCCTGTTGAATGACTATCTTCGGCATATGACCGAAATCGCTAAAAATTATGAAGCGACTGTCGATAAATTCATGGGTGATG
>DFCG01000025.1:5845-6413 GCA_002367455.1 Acinetobacter sp. UBA3060
TCAGAAAGTCGAGTATCAGCGTTGGTTCGATTATGAATATAAGGGCTTTCATTTATTGCTGAATCTGGATGAAGTGCAAAACTTTGAATATCCCGAGCTGATTCATGTGCTAGAAAAAATGATTAAACGCATTGAAACTCAGCAGAAAATGACCAATTCACAAGGCATTGTCAAGCTGAAGCTGGAAGATGAAGTGATTGAACATATTTAGAATTGATCTAAATTAACTCAAGCCAAATAAAAAACATTTGATTAAAACTGCTTATATTCAAATAGCAAAAACCACGCCTGAGCGTGGTTTTTTATTTAACTATGAAACGAAAATCTTAGTGATTTTCTGAAGCATGGTTAATGGTGTATTTCGGAATTTCAATTTCCAGATCTNNGCGCGTTTGCAAAGTGCAGCAGAAGTCGATGAAATCCTGATTTCGGAAGATACTCATAATCTGATTAAAGATGATTATCTTTGTGCACCGAAAAAGCCGATTTTCTTGAAAGGCATTAAAGCACCTGTAAGAACCTGGCAAGTCATGGAAAAATACGCGTCTCAGAAAGTCGAGTATCAGCG
>DFCG01000025.1:6446-24701 GCA_002367455.1 Acinetobacter sp. UBA3060
GGAATTTCAATTTCCAGATCTTCATCGTCCAGTTTAACCTGACAAGAAAGACGTGAATCAGGTTCTAAACCCCAAGCACGATCGAGTAAGTCAGCTTCAACATCATCCATTTCTTCCAGACTGTCAAAACCTTTGCGTACCACTACATGGCAGGTGGTACACGCTGCTGACATATCGCAGGCATGTTCGATTTTAATGCCATTTTTCAGTAAGCTTTCGCAAAGATTGGCATTTTGTTCGACTTCAAACTCAGCACCTTCGGGGCAAATCTGCGCATGTGGAAGAACTTTAATACGTGGCATAGTCGTTACCTTAAATTAGTTTGAGTTTGACCAGTCGTCGAGTTTAGTGCCCTTAAGAGCTGCATCAATATGTTGATTCATACGTGCTGCTGCAAAAGCATCACTATGTATTTTAAGCTGTTCAACGGCAGATTCAATCGCTTTGATATCTGAACCCTGAAGCTGAGTTTCAAGTTGTGCTTGCGCAGTTTGCAGTGCTGCAAGTTGATCTTCAGTCAACAGACCGGCATCCGCTTTGAGTGCCTGAACCAGTGCTTCCAGCTCACGCTGTGCTTCCACTTTGGTTTCATTCAAATGACGAAGATTCTTATCTTCTTCAGCGAACTTATAACCGTCTAGCAACAGACGTTCAGTATCTTCACCCGATAAACCATAAGATGGTTTGATATCGATTTGAGCCGTCACGCCAGAGGTGGTTTCTTTGGCAGATACAGTCAGCAAGCCATCTGCATCGACCTGGAACGTCACTTCAATACGTGCCTGACCGGCAGTCATTGGTGGAATGCCATGCAGGACAAAATGCCCTAAACTACGGCAATGCTCAACCAGATCACGTTCACCTTGAACCACATGAATCAACATGGCAGTCTGGCCATCTTGATAAGTGGTAAATTCCTGACGACGAGCGACTGGAATCGCAGTATTACGCGAAATTAATCGTTCAACCAGTCCGCCCATGGTTTCAAGACCAAGAGACAATGGGGTCACGTCTAATAGTAATGAACCATCAGTCGAGTTGCCAATTAATTGGTTCGCAGTAATTGATGCGCCAATTGCAACCACTTCATCCGGGTTAATGGTGCATAGTGGTTCTTGATTGAATACTTCACGCACGGCTTTTTGTACCGCATAAGAACGGGTTGAGCCACCGACCAAAACGACATTTTGAATATCATCCAGTTCAAGCTTGGCATCACGCATCACACGCTTACATACGCTGATGGTCTTATCCAAAGCAACTTTAATGATCTCTTCAAATGTCGGACGGTCAAGCGTCAATACCTGATCAAGCAATTTGAGTTGAACTGAATCTGCATCAGACAAAGCTTCTTTGGCTTTACGTGCTGCAACCACAAAATGTGCATATTCTGCATCATTCAAGGTGTCAATATTCAGTTGTTTCTTGGCCCATTTCAGGATCAAACGATCTAGGTCATCACCACCGAGGGCAGTGTGGCCACCGGTTGCCAGAACTTCAAACACACCTTGACTAAACCGCAGAATCGAAACGTCAAAGGTACCACCACCCAAGTCGTAGATCACATAGTTGCGATCTGTACTTAAGTTGCTTTCCTGATCGAGACCATAAGCAACAGCAGCAGCGGTTGGCTCATTCAACAAACGTAAAACATTCAAGCCAGCAAGTTGAGCAGCATCACGGGTTGCCTGACGCTGTGCTTCATCAAAGTAGGCCGGAACAGTAATAACGGCACCATTGACCGGATTTTGCAGACTGGCTTCAGCGCGGTCTTTCAACTGCTTTAAAATTTCTGCAGAAATCTCAACCGGCGTCTTACGGCCTTGTGCGGTTTCAAAAGCCGGCATTTCATTCGCTTCACCAACCAACGCATAAGGATGCTGGAATTTGATGTCAGCTTTCGAGCGACCCATAAAACGTTTTACAGAAACGATAGTGTTTTTAGGGTCAGTAGTAATGAAAGGCGCAGCTTCATTGCCGTATTGAGTCTGTTGTTCTGCATAATGCACGATAGAAGGAAGTAGCACACGACCTTGTTCGTCATTAAGTACTTTGGCTTTACCTGAAAGAACCGTGGCAACCAAAGAGTGGGTGGTGCCTAAATCGATACCAATCGCAATGCGGTGTTCATGTGGTGCACTTGATTGACCTGGTTCTGCAATTTGCAAGAGAGCCATAGTGTTACATCCTTTGCACGTTAAATATTAAATACTAAAATTAGAAATCATCATCAAGATCAAAGCTGTCATCGTCCAGGAAGCGGTCTTCCGCTTTGTCGATATCGGCCATGACTTTAACGAAGAAGCGTAGTTTGCGCACTGTATCGCGTGCTTCGGTCCAGTCTTCATCCGCATAATCAATTTTGAACTCGCGAACCAAGCCCTCAATCCATTGCTGGACTTCGACTTTTAGTGAAGTTAAATCTTCAGCAGAAGTTGCATCGTCAAGTTGTTCACGAATCTCCAGAGCGTCCTGCAAGAATTCAAAATCACTGATCGACTGATCTAAGTGATAATCCTGTTTCTTGAGAGACAGTAAATACGCTGCACGGCTATCGACCGCTGANNAAATCAATATCGAGTGCTACAGGAAGGTTGAACAACTCAAAATGATTCATGGGAGATGGGATCCGCGATTAATGTGCAAAAATAACTGCATAAATGCAATTAAAACAGTGTGAAACACACTGTTTTAATGTCAAAGAGAATAACTGCCGGGTTTATACAGTGAAGGATTCACCACAACCGCATTCGCCTTTTTTGTTGGGGTTGTTAAATTCGAAGCCTTCGTTCAAGCCGTTTTTAACATAGTCCATCTCCATACCTTCAAGATAAACTAGACTTTTCGGGTCAACGAATACTTTAACCCCAAACTGCTCAAAGGCTTGGTCATGTGCATCGACTTCATCGACGAACTCGAGCACATAGGCCAGACCAGAACAGCCTGAAGTTTTCACACCAACGCGAATGCCTTCACCCTTACCGCGATTTTTTAAATAATTGCTGATATGAGTTGCAGCATTTTCAGTTAAATGGATCATGAAAACTCCGTTAAAATTTCAAAACGTGGAACAATTAAGCTTTAACTTTCTTGCTACGGTAGTCTTCTACAGCTGCTTTAATTGCATCTTCAGCAAGAACAGAGCAGTGTACTTTTACTGGTGGAAGTGCAAGTTCAGTTGCAATATCAATGTTTTTGATTGCTTGAGCTTGATCCAAAGTTTTACCTTTGAGCCATTCGGTCACAAGTGAACTTGATGCGATAGCAGAACCACAACCATAAGTTTTAAAACGTGCTTCTTCAATCACGCCTTCGTCGTTTACCTGAATCTGTAAACGCATCACGTCACCACATGCTGGCGCACCAACCATACCAGTACCAACGTTTTCAGCATTTTTGTCTAAAACGCCAACATTACGAGGGTTTTCGTAATGATCAATTACTTTTTCGCTATAAGCCATGTTGCTTCTCCAAACCTCGGGGTCAGCCTTAGTATTAAATATGGGGGTAAAAAAACTTTTCTCAATGAGATAGCAACGGATTTGTCACTATCTCAGCATGAAAATTAGTGCTCAGCCCACTCAACTTTAGAAAGGTCAATACCTTCCTTATACATATCCCAAAGCGGAGAAAGTTCACGTAACTTCTCAACAGCAGCTTTAGTGATAGTCAATACGTGATCGATATCTTCTTCAGTGGTGTATTTACCAAAGCTGAAACGGATCGAACTGTGTGCAAGTTCGTCTGAAAGACCCAATGCACGAAGTACATAAGATGGTTCAAGTGTTGCAGATGTACATGCCGAACCTGAAGATACCGCAGCATCTTTCAATGCCATCATCAATGATTCGCCTTCAACGAAGTTGAAGCTAATGTTTAGATAGTTCGCAACGTTTTGTGTTGGATGACCGTTCAGGAACACTTGTTCAAGACCTTGTAAGCCATTCCATAATTTGTCGCGAAGTACGCGTAGACGAGTCTGTTCAGCTTCCAGGTTTTTATCTGCAAGTTCAAATGCTTCACCCATACCGACAATCTGGTGAGTCGCAAGGGTACCTGAACGCATACCACGTTCATGACCGCCACCATGCATTTCAGCTTTAAGGCGTACACGTGGGCTACGACGTACAAACAGGGCGCCAATACCTTTAGGGCCATAGATTTTGTGCGCAGAGAAGCTCATCAAATCTACTTTTAAAGTTGAAAGATCAATTTCAACTTTACCCGCTGCCTGAGCTGCATCGACATGGAAGAAAATCTTGTTGGCGCGAGTGATTTCACCAATCGCTGCAACATCAGTCACAGTACCGATTTCATTGTTTACCATCATCAGGGAAACAAGAATTGTGTCTGGACGGATCGCTGCCTGTACCATTTCAGGCGTAATTAAACCGGTTTGAGGTTGAGGCTCAATATAGGTAATTTCAAAACCTTCAGACTCAAGCTCACGACAGGTATCTAAAACTGCCTTATGTTCGATTTTAGAGGTAACGATATGTTTACCTTTAGATGCATAGAAATGAGCCACACCTTTAAGCGCAAGGTTGTCTGACTCGGTTGCACCTGAAGTCCATACGATTTCACGTGGATCAGCTTTAATTAAATTCGCAACTTGTTCACGTGCATATTCAACTTTTTCTTCTGCTTGCCAACCATACGCGTGTGAACGAGATGCCGCATTACCAAAGGTACCATCGAATGTTAAGCATTCCATCATACGTTCAGCAACCTGAGGATCTACAGGAGTTGTAGCTGCATAATCAAGATAAATCGGACGTTTCATGTCAAATACCTGTAACCGATAAAAGGGCTGAATCTAAAGGTGCTGATTTTTGGCGTAATGACACAGTCTGGACGTTGTCACGTGCAACCAGATCAGCAAGCGAGATTTTTTCTAAATAATCGGCGATGTGATGGGAGAGTTCCTGCCATAAATCATGAGTCAAGCACATCGCGCCATTCTGGCAATTGCCTTTATGGTCACAGCGAGTCGCATCAACTGTTTCGTTTACAGCTTCAATAATTGCTAACACAGTAATTTCATCTGCATTACGTGCTAAATGGTAACCACCATTTGCGCCACGAACACTAGAAACTAAACCATGACGCTTGAGCTTCGCAAATAACTGCTCAAGATAAGCAACAGAAATAGTTTGACGTGCTGCAATTTCAGCGAGCGTTATCGTTTTTTCAGAAGGCTGCAAAGCTAGATCAAGTAGAGCAGTCACAGCGTAGCGACCGCGAGTGGTTAGGCGCATGATTCGATACACATGGTTAGACTAGATGTGTAGATTTTATGAATCCCGACTAAATTAGTCAAGTTATTTTTAGTAGACCTTAGTGGGATTTAATTTTTGGAGAATGAAAGATTTACATGCTCAGCCAATTATACACTAATAACATAATCAAAAGTACGCTGCTCAGGCCAAAAATGATATTAATACGCTTTTGACGGCGTTCGATCCGTTTCAGGCGGTTTTTATACTGTTTGACTTCCACTTGCAGGGTATTGATCTTGGAGCGCTGTTCTTCAATTTTCTTTAAAAGCGGTGCAATACGCTTTTTAGAAGCAATAATTTCCGCTTCATCCGTCGGCGCATCAGACAGCCAGTGTTTCCAGTCGGCTAGTACTTTTGGCAAGCTGAATACGGTTAACAGATCACGAAACTCATCTTTTAAAACCTGATTGCCATCAATGCGCATGCTGCGAATGCTACGACGATTGCCAAAAATGAAAATTTTAATCAGATCGGGAAGTGTAGTGCGCACATCCAGGTCGACAATGCGGCCCGGTGCTTTGTGGTCAAATAATAGTCCATTGGGGGTGAATTGCACATAAAAGTCGAAATATGGAATATAGCTATTGATTTTAATCGAGATGTTTTTATCTACAAACTTTTTGGCCTGTAATGCAACGACACGATCATGCTTGAGAATGAAAGTAAATATTGTCTCTAAAACAATTAACGTCATCGTAAGCAACAAATGCGGTTGATTTTGACTTTGTTGCGATTCGCTCATATACAACCAATCCTTACCTGAAATATAAAGTGAAAAAGCTTCCTGCTTGTGAAGAGATTTCAGGGTTAAATCAAATTAGACTTGAAATAAATTGCTTTGTAGAACAGTTTATCAAATCTATCAAGTACTAAATTTGCTATTATGCAGTGGTTTTGTAGAATAATTTATAATAATTGCGCAGAAAACAAACAGGAGCCGTGCACATGGACAAGTCAAAAACAGCACAAGACTCAGCTGAAGCTTCGAATGAGAAAATGCTGAAACCCAAGTCTAAATCTGCCTCGGAGCGCAAATCGGTTCTTGATTTTCGTAAATACACCAAACAGATCTGGTTGGCTGGACTTGGGGCATTTTCACGTGCAGAAGAGGAAGGCAATAAACTGTTTGACTCGCTGGTCAAGGTCGGGGAAGAACTTGAATCTAAAACTGCAGATATTGCCGATCAAACTGCAGAGAAGGTTTCAGAAAAAGCCAAAGAGTCGGTCACAGACACCAAAGACAAAGTGGAAAAATTAATCGACAACTCTGTTCATCACTCATTGAATCGTATAGGATTAGTCACACTGAAGGATGTACAGTATTTGGAACGTTTAATTCTCCAGTTGCATGCCAAGGTTGATCAGTTGACTGCGGAACAAGAAAAAATGAAAGAAGAATTGCCGAAAAAACTTAAATAAAATGACTTTATTTATTATTCAATGTTTTTTTCGCATATTTTTTGAAAAAAAAGAGGTTCTTAAGTATTGCGTTTATACCTAAAGCATTGCTATAAAGGCGTTATGGCATGTTAAACCAATTCTTGAACCTTAAATAAACGATATTAAGAGGACGTAATCTTCATGAATAAATCAGAATTAATTGATGCAATTGCAGAAAAAGGGGGATTATCTAAGGCTGACGCAGGTAAAGCTTTAGATGCTACAATTGCTTCTGTTACTGAAGCTTTAAAATCGGGTGATACAGTAACTTTAGTGGGTTTTGGTACTTTCGGTGTGAAAGAACGCGCTGCACGTACTGGCCGTAACCCACAAACTGGTGCTACTCTTGAGATCAAAGCAAGCAAAGTACCTAGCTTCAAAGCAGGTAAAGGCTTAAAAGACGCTGTAGCTTAAGCTTACCCAGCGACGAAACGCGCCTTCTTTGGCGCGTTTTTTATTGATAAATTTAATTGTGATGATTAACACATTCATTCAATGGGTATTTTCGGTTAAAATCCTTTGCAAATAAAATATTGGAATACTTATGGAAGCTTTTCGTAAAGTTATTAAGGGTTGGTTGGGCAAAGTCTTGCTCGTTCTGTTTTTGACCCCGTTAGCACTTGTAGGTATTGAAGGATATTTTAGCAGCGGAAACTCTGATGCGGCAAAATCAGTGAACGGGACTGAAATATCTCAAAAAGAATTAGAGTCACTGACCAAATCATTTAAAGAACAATATCTCAGTTATGCCAATGGGGATGAAACTTTACTGAATCAAAGCTTCATTGACCAAAAAGCCATGGATACTCTGGTTGCACGTACTTTATTGCTGCAACAGGCTGAAGAATTAGGGATCAGTCTGAGTGACCAGCAAATTGAACAGATGATTGCTCAGCAGCCTACTTTCCAGCAAGATGGAAAGTTCTCGAATGCTTTATATGAAAATTATCTAAAATCAATTGGCATGACCAATCGCGCTTTGATTGAAAGTTTACGTAAAGATCATGCGCTGAAGATGCTGTCATCGACTTTCCTGGATTATCCATTGGTAAGCCCAGTCGAAATGCAGCAGATTGCTGATTTACAAACTGAACAACGTCATATTCATATTTCCAGCATTAATCTGGACAGCTATAAAAAAGATGTCAAAGTGACGGATGCAGATATTGCTGCCTATTATGAAAAACACAAAACGCTATTCAAACAGCCGACCAGCGTAGATGTCGACTATGTGGTGTTAAAGCCAAGCGATATTCAGGTGGAGAGTTTAGCGGTTACAGAGGCTGAGCTTCAGGAAGCCTATACCGCCTTTGTTGCAACACAAAAACAGACAGTTAAACCAGATGTGAAGCATATTTTAATTACGGCGGACAGTCGTAGTGATGCTGAAGCAAAAAAACTGGCGACCGATATTGCAGCCAAAATTAAAGCCGGTACTACTTTTGCTCAGGCAGCAGCACAATATTCTGAAGACCCTGAATCTAAGTCTAAAGGTGGCGCGCTTGCCGTTTATGAAGAAGGTGTATTTGGTACTGCATTTGATCAGACGGTTAGTTCTTTAAAATCGGGTCAGGTGTCTGCACCAGTGAAAACAGATTATGGTTACCACATCATTTCTGTGCAAACGCCAGATGTTGCAGTTCCTTCTTTTGAATCACAAAGAGCACGTTTGTCTGAAGAAGCCTTGGCTGCTAAAAAATCCAATGCATTCTCTGATACGGTCAATACGCTAAATGATATGGTGGTAGGAAGTGATTCTCTGGATGTCGTTACACAGGAAGTTAAAGGTGTACAAGTCCAGAAAGCCCAAGGTGTAACACTTTCGACCCGTGATCCTGTGCTGAGCGATGCTAACCTCAAAGTCAAATTGTTTAATGACGATGTTAAAAATGGTGATCGTAATGCTTCATCAAGCATTCAGTTAGCCAATGGTGATGTAGCCTGGATAAAGGTGCGTAATTATCATGCAGCCGGCGAACAAACACTGGCAGAAGCAAAACCGCGTGTTAAGGCTCAGTTGATTGAAGACAAAGCAGCTGCTTTGGCAAAAGCAAAAATTCAGAAAGCTTTGGATGAGTTCAAAACCAAACCGGTTGCAGCAGTGGCGAAAGGTGATTTGATCTTTGAAGATGCTGGTGTTTACACACGTGCTGAAGGTTTGCTAAAACGTGATGTACAGCGTGCGGCTTTTAGTCTTCCGACACCAAAAGCAGGCCATTGGTCAGTGACGACAGCGAAAATGCCGAATGAGCTGGTTGTGGTTGCGGTATCAGAAGTGAAGAAGAACCCGGTAGATGTATTGAGTGCAGAACAACGCAGTGAGTTGGTGAAGTTATATCAACAACTTCGTGGTCAGCAGGAATTTGATGACTATACGCGTTACCTGAAATCTCAGGCAAAAATCAAATAAAATTGTTGTATAAAAAAACCAGCCTGCGGGCTGGTTTTTTTATGCTCTAAGCAAATAATGGATTAAGCACGAATAATCAGTTCATAACCAGTATATTTGCGCATATTAATTACGCCAGTATCCAGAATTAAGTACTGCCCCTTGATGCCTTGTAACTTGCCACGAATTAAGGGAGTTTTATCAAGATTATGCGATTTAATCTTTTCTGGATATTGTTCTACCGGATAAATAAATTCTCGTGCGAATTCATCTTCCAATACTTCAATATTTTCATTAAATTCTAGATTCTGATTAAATTCTTCACGAATGCTTTGAATTTTAGGCGCAAATTCTTCTAACAGTTGTTCACGCACTTCAATCAGATTGAGGGGTTCTGCTTCACCTTTGAGTAGCTTGCGCCAATCAGTTTTATCAGCAACCTGAGTACTAAACATGAATTCGAGTTTTCCGGAAAGACGACGTGAGCCAACTTTCATAATCGGCAGGGCCTGGGTCGCACCCTGATCAAGCCAGCGGGTCGGCATTTGGCTGGTACGGGTGATACCGACCTTTAATGCGCTAGAATTGGCCAAATAGACAATATGTGGCTGAAAGCAGACATTCTGTGCAAACTCATCTTCGCGGCAAGTGCCTAAATGATAATGGCACGTCTCTGGCTTCATGATGCACATATCACATGAAGCATTGGTTTTAAAACATTTAAAACAGTGACCTTGCGAAAATGATTTGGAAGTTTTGTTGCCACAAGACACGCAGTAAATATTACCGGTCCATTCAATCTCGATTTCTTGGCCTAAATTAAACGGAAGATCAATTTCTGCACGATCTAAAATTAATTTATATTCAACATTTGCCCGCTGTATCTGTTGATCAGTTACACTAAGGTCCTTGAGGCCGACGTGCATTTTATGACAAATGCCCTGAAGTTCCATAAAAATTACTCACTTAAATCATAAGGATGCAGTTATGGCTGAGCAGAATGTCATTACTTCAATGCTAGACGATTTCGCACAGGAACAGCCAATTCATACTGCTATTTGTATTGGGCAGGACTTGAGCCAAGTCCAGTTTCAGCCAGCTATTCAATGGTCCTATTTTAGCGTATCTGACTTTTTAAATCTGCCTTTTCAGCAACGTTATGACTTGGCTGTGGTGATGCTGGATACTGCAGAAACAGAACATTTGTCTGAACAGATCATGAGTCAAATTCTGGTGAAATTACGTGATTTGTTTGCCAAACGGCTAGTGGTGATCAGCCGGCTGCAAAATGAAAAGTTATTGAGAGCTTTAGGATTTACCCAGCTGATTGACAAGACCACACATGAGGCCGATTTTGCGCTGTGGCAGTTTAATATTTTAACCTATAAGCACGTGCCAGACTGGTTTAACTCCAAATTTTGGGCTAATCCGGAAAACTGGGATAAATTTCGCTGGTAAGCCGAAAACCTGCTTAACTAAGATTGCAAATATTAACACAATCTTGCCTAGACAATATGAGGGCAGGCCGTATTCTGTAATTAAGATGCACATAGGATATAGGACATGACAAACCTGAGTAGTATTGTGGAAATATTAGCAAAGCAGGCATTGGGTGGTGGACAGTTGCAGCAAAAGTCCTCACAACAAGGTGGCTTGGCAGATATCCTGGGGTCTGTGCTAGGGCATTTAAACCAGTCAAATTCTCAGCAAAATCAAAATACTCAAAACCAGCAAAATCAAACCGGCCAGCAGACTCGACAAAATGGTCTGGGGGCAATTTTAGGTTCAGTACTAAGTCAGTTCGGTGGTAGTGGTACTCAAGGTACTGCTCAGCCTCGTTCAGGATTGGGTGGTTCTACTGGTAAAGCCTTATTGATTGCAGTACTGCCTTTAGTGCTGGCCTGGATTCAAAAACAGGGCGGTTTACAGGGTGCATTAGACAAGCTCAAAGGACAGGGGCTCAATAGCCAGGTCGATGATTGGGTGTCGACCGGCCCCGGTGAAAATGCCAATGTCGATCCGCAGCAGGTGCAAAACCTGTTTGATGATCAGGAAGTTGAAGCAGTTGCACAACAAACCCATGCACCGAAACAGGATGTTTATAGTGCGATTTCACAGGTCTTGCCGCAGATTATTGATTCGCTTACTCCACAAGGTGAGCAAACCAGCAAGCAGGAAGCCAATAATGATATTCAAAATGTATTGAATATGGTTTCAGGACTTCTTAAAAAATAAATATAGACATTAAAAAATCCCGATATCTGTCGGGATTTTTTAATAACTATCAAATGATTTAGAATTTAATCTAGATTCATGCTTAACAGCTGATTAGATTTACAAATTTTCTTAGCAACATAATGAGATTTTCTCATGCGAATCAGGATAATCTGCGACTGAAAACCGAGTTCACCAAACTCAGGTTCTACCTGTACATAATGCAGTTGNNAATTTGACGTTTAGTAGATCCATCTGCTGAAAGTCATAAGGTGAAATTTTTTGCAGAAACTTGCTGGGTCTGAGTCCAAAATAGAAACCAATGGTTTTCACCACACCAAACAGAATAATCGCCAATAAACTCAGATGAAAAGGCATCAGGTTATAGTCTAGAAAAAATGTAGGCATGGTGAAGTCCGTTTTAGTCTTATTCTGAGAGGTAAATTCCACCATCAGAATGCACGGTAATCTCTACTTTTTCAAGTGCTTGACCTTGGCAAGGCCCAGAAATGCATTCACCGCTTTCTACCAGAAACAAGGCGCCATGCGTGGAGCATTCAATAAATTCCTGATCGCGATCCAGAAACTGGTTTTCCAGAAATTCCAGTTCGACCTGCAAATGCGGACACAGGTTTTGATAGGCATAGAAGGCACCGTCACGCTGTGTGATAAAGATATTATCTCCATCGGGAAGCTCAAAAGAGCGTGCTTCGCGTTCTGGAACGTCTTCGGTCATGCAAATTTTAAACATTAAGCACATTCCTTTTGAAAGTCTTGTAATAATGCCGCATAGTCTTCAACTGCCAGGCGTGGACCAAATTGTGAAACCACCTGGCTCGAAATGAGAATCGCCAGTTCAGCCGCAGCTTGAAGACCCAAATTAGCATTCAATCCGTACAGGAAAGCCCCGGCAAAAGCATCACCGGCACCGTTGGCATCTACTGCAGGCACTTTACGGCCAGGAACAGTAAATGTATTTTGATAATCCGAAATCAGTGCGCCTTCAGCTGACAATGTAATGACAACGTGCTGACTGATTGTTTTTAATTTAAGCAGGGCTGCCTCAAGATTATCTGTTTCTGTATACATCAGCGCTTCTTGCTGGTTACATAACAGCAAGTCTACACCATCTGCAATCATTTCATCCAAACCGGCACGCGCGTATTGCACCATGGCAGGATCAGATAAAGTTAGGGCAATTTTAACGCCATTGGCACGGGCAATATCACGTGCTTGTTGTACGGCATGACGTGCTGTGTCAGAAGTTGATAAATAACCTTCGAGATATAGCCATTTCGCGCTATTTAGTGCGCTGAAATCAATTTGTTGATCAGTCAGTTCGGCCGTAATACCCAGATAGGTATGCATGGTACGTTCAGAATCAGGGCTGACCAGAACCATACATGTCCCTGTTACGCCTTCACTGATCGATTGGGTGGTGGTCTTAATACCTGCATCATTCAAACCCTTCAGGTAGATGTGCCCCAGTTCGTCATTTCCGACACGACAGCCATAAAATGCAGAACCACCGAGCGCAGAAAATGCCACGGTAGTGTTGGCTGCTGAACCGCCTGAAGCCTGACCCTTATACACTTGAGTCGCTTGAAGATTTTGATAAAGAGTGGCCTGAGTCTCACCATCTGCAAGTTGCATGGTGCCTTTTTGCAAGTGATGTGCAGTTAAAAAGTCATCAGAAACTTTAAATTCTTGGTCAATCAGCGCATTACCAATCGCAAAAAGATCAACAGTTGCCATGTTCAAATATCACATTAAAAATGAAAGTCCTAAGTTTACACGATTGCTTGGGATTGCTGTAGTTTGCTGAATCATTTTCAAATATTTTTCAAAAATGCTGTATTTTGTTCAGCAGCTATCTTTGGTCTAAAAACTGACTTATTTTTGTGCATTGGTGCGCTGCAGCATTGATTTAAGGATCACATTTTATTTATAAAGAGATATCGCTCCTGGCATGATACTTTAAGTCGCTTGGCAACTGTCATTCTTCACAACAATTTCAAATAGTGTGCGTATATGAATATTAAAATTGTAACAGCCGAACAACTCCCGGATCAGATCGAAACACTGGCAACTCTGGCACGTAAAGAAGGCTATAATTTGGTAGATAAGTTAATAGAAGAATATCGCACCGGGAAAAACTGCTTTAGCCACGCCAATGAATATCTGGTGGTGGCGCATGATGGCAAGAAACTGGTTGCCTGTGGCGGCTTAAACCAGCAATGGGGAGATAATGGCATTGAAGACCGCATTGGTCGGGTACGCCGTTTCTATGTGCATCCGAAATATCGTCAGCATGGCGTAGGCAAACAGCTTTTGGCTTACCTAGAGCAATTGGCACGTCCGCATTATTCGGCTTTATGCTTACAAACAGATACCCGACTGGCCGCCAGTTTTTATCAAAAGCAGAATTATGTATTTGTGGAAAACAATCCAAGCTATAACTATTTTAAATATCTGATTTCTTAAGCTTGTAAATACTTATCTAGATGCAGGAAGTAAATTTGATGATTTAATTTTCAAATGATCAAGTTTACTTAATTCGATCAAAATCCTCGGTTTTCAACGTGAATAATTCAGATAACTAAAGCTATAATGCGCTTAGTTATTTTAATTAAAGCATTAGGAGATCGCATGACTGTAGATGTCACTGAAACCATTTCTCAAACTGTACATCCTGCGTTTCAGTTGGTACGTCAACAACATGTTGAAGCTTTAGACATTTTCGTGTCTGAATATAAACATAAAGTGACTGGCGCCACACATTATCATCTGGCGACCAATCACGACGAAAATGTCTTTCTGGTGGCGTTTCGTACCCAGCCGATGGATTCTAAAGGCGAAGCACATATTCTGGAACATACTGCGCTGTGTGGTTCAGAAAAATTCCCGGTGCGTGATCCATTCTTCCTGATGATTCGCCGTTCACTGAATACTTTCATGAATGCCTTTACTGCGGCGGACTGGACTGCGTACCCATTTGCGACGCAGAACAGCAAGGATTTCCAGAACCTGCTTGAAGTGTATATGGATGCAGCATTTGCTGCGAACCTCAATCCACTAGATTTTGCCCAGGAAGGCATTCGCATTGAGCTGGAAAATGGCGAGCCTGTCTATAAAGGCGTGGTCTTTAATGAAATGAAAGGTGCGATGAGTTCGCCTTCAGATCAGTTGTATCACACGCTGGCGCATCATTTATTCCCAAATACGACCTATCACTATAATTCGGGTGGTGATCCTAAAGATATTCCTGACCTGACTTACCAAGAGTTGGTTGATTTCTATAAGTCACATTATCATCCAAGTAATGCAGTCTTCATGACCTTTGGCAATAAGACCGCATTCGAATTGCAAGAGCAGTTTGAACATCTGGCATTGTCTAAATTTGAAAAAGGTCAGACGCTGTATCCAACACCTGAAACCCGCCTGACTGCACCATTGACGGTTACAGACAGCTATGCGGTCGATGCCGAAGATCTACAGGACAAGACCTATCATGTGCTGTCATGGTTATTACCGGAAGCCAGTGACATTAAACTGCGTTTGGGCATGCGTTTAGTTGAAGGTATCTTATTAGAAGATTCAGCATCGCCACTGCGTCATTATCTGGAAACTTGTGGTTATGCAGATGCAACAGGTCCATTCATGGGCGTGGATGATTCTAATTTTGAAATGACTTTCTACTGCGCGGTACAGGGTTCAAATCCTGAACATGCAGAAGAATTTAAAAATGGTGTGTTTAAGGTTCTGGAAGATGTTGCCTCTAAACCAGTTGATCAGAGCATGGTTGATGCGATCCTGCATCAAATTGAATTGCATCAGCGTGAAATCAATGGNNAAAGAAGCAGCGGATGAAAAAGCGCGTTTGGCTGAAATTGGCAAGAATCTGACTGAAGAGCAGAAAGCGGAAATTATTGCCCAGACTGAAGCATTGAATATTCGTCAGGACACGCCGGATGACTTGAACTTATTGCCGAAAGTCGGTCTGGAAGATGTTCCTGCGGAATTACAGATTGTGCAAGGTCAGTTACGCGAGATTATCTGTAACCGTGTTGATACGCCGTTGAACCTGTATCATGCCGGTACTAATGGTATTTATTACCAACAGGTTCTGGTTAATATTCCGGATGAAGTGGTGCAGTCGCCTTACTTTAACCTGCTTTCAATCCTGATGGGTGAGGTGGGTGCGGGTGAATATGATTATCTTGAGTTCCAGCAACTGCAAACAGCGGTAAGTGGCGGTCTGGGCATGGGCGCATCTTTGCGTTCTAAAGTCGATGACAAAAACAAGATTACTGCCTGGTTGACGCTAACGACCAAATCTTTGGTGAATCATCTCGATGCGATCCGTCTGTTAAAGATTGGTTTTGAACAGCTTCGTTTTGATGAAAAAGACCGTATTATCGAGCTGTTACAACAGCGTAAAACGCGCTGGCAGTCACGTATTTCCGGTTCTGGACATAGCTATGCAATGCAAACGGCTTCACGCCAGCATAGTGCATTGGCTTTGCGTGATTATCACAATACCGGTTTGGGTGCATTGAACTGGCTGATCGAACTGGTGTCTAAGATCGAAAAAGATCCGGCTGAATACGATCTGCTGATTGACGAGTTAAAACGAATTCATCGTGTTTTGTTGCAAGCGCCGAAGCAGTTCCTGTTAGTCTGTGAAGAGCCGCAGTCTGTGCATCTGATCGAAGAAATTCAGAATGTCTGGGACAAGCTTGCGGTGGATTCTGCACCAGTTGCACTGACTCAAGTCGAAAAAGTAACCCATGACCAGCACGAAGCCTGGTTGATTCAAGCCAATGTCCAGTTCTGTGCGGCTGCTTATCCAGCTGTTGAAGTTTCACATCCTGATGCTGCTGCATTGATGGTACTGGCGGGTTATTTGCGTAATGGCTTCCTGCACAGTGCCATCCGTGAAAAAGGCGGTGCCTATGGTGGTGGTGCCAGCTATGACGGGAATGCCTGTTCATTCCGTTTCTACAGCTATCGTGACCCACGTCTGGCAGAAACTTTCCAGGATTTTGATGCGAGTATTCAGTGGTTACTTAATGCACCACAACAGCCACACCAGTTGGAAGAAGCCATTCTGGGTCTGATTGCCAGCATGGATAAACCGGGTTCACCGGCAGGCGAAGCCATTACTGCATGTTATTCTTACTTGCATCAACGTACGCCAGCGTTCCGTAAAAAATTACGTGAACGTTTATTGAATGTCACACTGGATGATTTGCAGCGTGTTGCACAGACCTATCTGGTCGAGCAGCAGGCGACGAAAGCCATTGTAGCGCCAGTGGCAAAACGTGAAATGCTGGAACAGCTTGGTTTTGTAATTCAACAAGTTCTATAAATAAAAAAAAGAGGATAATGGATGGCGCTTAATTCGTTTAAGCGCTCAACTCTACAACTGAGCGTTTTGCTGGGCTGTGCAGTTGGGACGCAAGTGAATGCGGAAGAAACAGTAGTCAACAGTCCCACGCCGGCAACGGCTGAAGCTTGTGCTGCACTGGAAATTAGTGCAGAGCGTCTGGCCTGTTATGATACTTTATTTAAAATTCCGGTTACTGATAAGCCTGCAATCGTTTCTGAACGTCGTGCAGCAGCAGAAATTGCGCCTGAACCCGACAATTTAAAAGCGAAAATTGGTCAGACTGTTTCCAATATTTACGCTTCTGAAGGATCAAAGCTGACGCCGAATCTGTCTTTGCTGGATAGCCGCTGGGAACTCTCTCCGGAAAGTAAATTAGGCACCTGGAACATTCGTTCTTATCAGCCGGTGTATTTGATGCCAGGTTTCTGGACATCAAACAAGAATGAATTACCCGAGAGTGAAAATCCCAACAATATAGAGACAGAGAAACAGAATCTCACCTCAACTGAAGCTAAGTTTCAACTGTCTTTAAAGACCAAGGCGGTTGAAAATATCTTGGGAGATAATGGCGATCTCTGGCTTGGTTATACTCAGTCTTCGCGTTGGCAGGTGTATAACTCGGAAGAATCACGTCCGTTTCGTGAGACCAACTATGAACCCGAAGCCAGTTTGATTTTCCGTACCAATTATGATCTTTTGGGTCTGAATTGGCGTATGTTGGGATTGACCATCAATCATCAGTCCAATGGTCGTTCTGATCCGTTATCACGTAGCTGGAATCGGGTGATGCTGAATCTTGGTTTTGAAAAAGACAATTTTGCCTTGATGGTTCGTCCTTGGTATCGTTTTGAAGAGAAGCGAGAAGACGATAACAATCCAGAGATCAAGAACTATATTGGCCGTGGAGACATGACCGCATTTTATCGTTATAAGGAGCATGATTTTTCATTGATGCTACGACATACCTTAAAAGGTGGAGATGAAAACCGTGGAGCGGTACAGTTCGACTGGTCATTCCCGATCAGTGGGCGTTTGCGTGGCCAATTCCAGCTTTTTGATGGTTACGGAGAAAGCCTGATTGATTATAACCATCGTGCCACGTATGTCGGTTTAGGTGTTTCCTTGATGAACTGGTTCTAGGATTCCAACTTTAAACATCTTGGAATGAAAATAAAAAACCATGCCGCTGCATGGTTTTTTTATAGATAGATTAGCCAATCTGGATTTCTGAAGGCGGATGTTTGAGACGACTCTTTTTCGGAGTCGCAATAAAATAAGCAAGCGTCAGTGGCCCTAGACGCCCTGCGAACATTAACAGCATTAGAATAATCAAACTGGCAGGTTGTAGTTCCTCTGTTACCCCTCGGGACAAACCGACGGTACAAGCTGCAGACACGGCTTCAAACAACAGATCCAGAAAATCCTGCTCAGGTTCCAGGATTAATAAGCTCATAAAACCCATCATGATCAGCGCTGCAGTAATACACACGACGGCCAATGCTTTAAACGTCGTTTTTTCAGGAATAGAGTGATTAAACAGC
>DFCG01000106.1:0-162 GCA_002367455.1 Acinetobacter sp. UBA3060
TTTTTATATTTTTATCTTTCTCTTAATTTTCATTGATTTATTCATCCCTTCCTTCAATCTCCGAAACCTAAAAATTGTCAATTAATCTTGTCACCTCCGACATAGTTTTATATTTGAGCACATGTCAGTATTAAAAAAATGACGTGACAACACCTTTAGGAT
>DFCG01000106.1:235-3804 GCA_002367455.1 Acinetobacter sp. UBA3060
GCTGGCTTACTTTCGACTTTTAGTGTCATTAACGCCATTACCCGCTGGGGCTCAGAGCAAATTCAGGCAGAATATCTGGGCGCTTTCGCAGAGAATCCTGAGTTAAAGGCCACCTTTGCAGTGCAGGAAGAAACAGCAGCGTTTAACCCGGAGCAACTTAGAACCAAGGCTGTTGCACATCAGGGACATTATCTGATTCGGGGTCAAAAGACCT
This sequence comes from Acinetobacter sp. UBA3060, assembly GCA_002367455.1. Taxonomy (GTDB): domain Bacteria; phylum Pseudomonadota; class Gammaproteobacteria; order Pseudomonadales; family Moraxellaceae; genus Acinetobacter. The sequence continues at coordinate 450 of DFCG01000106.1, forward strand.
TAGTGCTCTTCGGAGAAAGTGCCGATCTCTATCTGGTCAGTGCTGATCTAAACGGAAAAGCTGAGGTCTTTGTGGTGCAACGCGACATTACGGTTACTGCAAAAAAATCGCCGGCTATGGGATTAAAAGCTACTCAAACCGTTACGCTCAAATTTGAAGATACTCCGGCACATCGTCTGGGTGATGAAGATTTTGATTATCGTGCATTCGTAGATTTGGGCAATCTGATGTGGTGTGCGATGGCAGTGGGCGCCTGTGAAGCAGTCAAAAAATACTGTGTGCAATATGCCAATGAACGTATTGCCTTTGGTGAACCGATTTCCCATCGTCAGGGTGTCGCCTTTATGATTGCCGATATGGCCATTGAAATTGACGCGATGCAAATGCTGATCCTGAATGCCGCCAGCCTGGCTGAATCGGGACAAAACTTTCATCGTGAAGCCTATCTGGCCCGTCTGCTCTGCGCAGAAAAATCCATGAAAATCGGCACCGATGGTGTACAGATTTTGGGTGGTCATGGTTTCACCAAAGAACATCCGGTAGAACGCTGGTATAGAGACCTGAGAGCCACTGCCATTCTCCATTCTGGCTTGCATGCCTGATCAAAACATAAAGAAGAACAATAATGAATCTACAAACTCCAAAAAAATTCAAGCTTTTGATTGATCAAGCACATGAAGTTGCCCTCAATGTTTTGCGCCCTATTTCACGTAAATATGACAAGGCTGAACACGCTTATCCGATAGAGCTAGACATGCTCGCTTCAGTCGTGGATGGCATGAACCAAGGTAGTGAAGGCATGAATGCAGGTGCAGCAGTCAATAAACATGGCGATGCAGACAGCAGCAATAAAAATGGCATTAATATGTCTACCGCCCTGAGCATTATTGAAATGTGTTATGGCGATACTGGTTTATTACTTTCGATGCCACGTCAAGGATTAGGAAACTCAGCCATTGCAGCCGTTGCCAATGAGGAACAATTACAGCGTTTTCACGAGACTTGGGCAGCCATGGCGATTACCGAGTCAGGCTGTGGTTCAGACTCTGCGGCGATTCGTACCACTGCGACTAAAGACGGTGATGACTATATTCTGAATGGNNGAACGACTGGAACATAAATTAGGGATTAAATCATCCGATACTGCCACGATTAGCTTTATCAACTGTCGAGTACCTGCAGCAAACCTGCTCGGTCATGCAGAAATCGATGTTGCTAAAGGCTTTGCTGGCGTGATGGAAACCTTTGATAATACTCGCCCGCTGGTCGCCGCCATGGCGATTGGTTGTGCGAAAGCCTCGCTGGAACGCATCAAGGAGATTTTTAAGGATCAGCTGGACTCCACTTATGCCACACCGTATTTACAAAGCTCTAATATCGCAGCACAAATCTATCATATGGAAGCTGAATGGGAAGCAGCACGCTTGCTGATGCTGAAAGCCGCCTGGATGGCCGATAATCACAAACCAAATTCACGTGAAGCATCTATTGCCAAAGCCAAGGCCGGTCGGATCGGTAATGAAATTACCTTAAAATGTGTCGAACTGGCAGCAGCCATTGGTTATAACGAAACTGAACTTTTGGAAAAATGGGCGCGTGATTCCAAGATTCTGGATATTTTTGAAGGCACCCAGCAAATTCAGCAACTGATTATTGCCCGTCGGGAATTAGGAAAATCATCGAGCGAATTAAAATAATGATTGCTCATTAAATAGCGAATTAAACTTATCTAAATTGAATAAACGATGGCTTTTTTAAGCATTTAGCGTTATAAAAATTCATCGTTTTTTCAAAATAAAATCAGTCCAATATGTACTCTATTCGTCCCATTCAGCCTGAAGATAATACTCAAATTGCAAGCATTATTCGTGGTGTTTCCCAAGAGTTTGGACTGGCAGCAGAATCTGGTTTTGCCGTAGGTGATTCTATTCTAGATGAACTATATCAAGTTTATCAGCAACCGGAATCAGCTTACTGGGTTGTTGTAGATCAACAAAATAAAATTTACGGTGGTGGTGGAATTGCGCCCTTAAAAGGTGATGCAACTATTTTAGAAATTCAGAAGATGTACTTTTTACCTGAAATCCGTCAGCAGGGTTTTGCCAAGAAAATTTTAGAATTATCCTGTGAATTTGCACAGGCTCATCAGATTAAGTCAGTCTATCTAGAAACAACTAAAGCGCTTTGGCAAGCGGTGAAACTTTATGAAAAATTAGGTTTTCAGCATCTTGATCATCCTCAAGGCAATACCGGACATAGTGAAGCCTGTGAAATCTGGATGCTGAAAAACCTTTCAACTTAGAGATTTTTTAGTAGATAGATAAAGTTTGTACATTAATAAAGTGCTTTCATCAGCAGCGAGCTTGACTCTTGTATATAGGCTGCCTAACATCGAAATACGTTTATTCAGGCATGGAATTCACAGTTTGTTTTTTTCTCATCTATTAAATCCAATTAAATCTAAACGTTCACTATTTAATTCTCATTCTTTTAAATTTTCTTCTATTTTATTGAGCACTTTTCTTTTTGCGGGTTGTTCATCCTTGGGCGGAGGCTCGGTAGAAAAGCGCGCAGCTAAATTATCTAAAGGCATTCAAACTGCTTACTCCACCCCATCCAGTACAGCTAATCGTGTTTCACCTTTAATTGTTCAACATGCACAAAATCAAGGTGTAGATCCGCTCCTAGTGGCGGCTGTGATTCATCAGGAATCTACTTATCGTAGCCAAGCAACTTCGCCAGCAGGTGCGGTAGGCTTGATGCAAGTGATTCCAAGATATTGGCAACAAACCTGCCCTGGTGATTTATACAATGAAAGCAGTAATATCCAATGTGGTACATATATTCTTTCTAAATATAATCAATCATCCGGTGACTGGAAGAAAGCGCTTGCCTATTATAATGTAGGTCCGTCAGGTTATGAAAATAATCGTAAAATGCGTAAACAAGGTAAACGTTATGCCAACCAAGTAAAACAGCATAAAAAAATGCTAAAAGACTCTCTCTAATGACTGAATAAAGAGAATTAATTTAACCATACTTAGGCTATTTTATTTAATATTTGGTAAATAGTAATCGCTAATTGTGTCCATTAAAGTTTTTACCATGAAAGTATACCTACAACCTATTAATCTCAGCCATGATATATATATTCAGCTAAAATAGTCTGCAATAAAAAACCAGCGATTCGCTGGTTTTTTATTTTATAAGGTTTATAAGATCAGCTTGTAAACTCTTATAGCGCTAGTTTTACAGAGATCCCAATAGGTCAAACAAATTAACAGGAATTCTCTGTCTCAGAAGAATCTGATCAACTTTGAGATATAGATATGTTAAATATCTTATCTAAAATTCC